>JBKJVD010000044.1:0-17271 GCA_046590585.1 Thermoanaerobaculia bacterium
CCTGGATTGCGTCCTCAATGAACAGCGGGCGAGCCTGTCCACGGATATTCTCCTGGATGTTCGCGCCGTTGACCATGATGAGGTTGTCGTTCGAGGTCGCGCCCGAGATCTGCAGCGCTCCACGAGGACCGTTCGACGTCGTACCCGGAGCGAGCAGCGCGATCGCGACGACCGTGCGGCCGTTCGGGAGGTCGTCGATGGCGCGTTTCTGGAAGTTCGACTGAATTTCAGTCGTCTCGAGAACGGCCGGTGCGCTTGCCGTGACCGTGATCGCTTCGGTCACTGCCGAAAGCTTCAGGTCCGAGTCAGCGCGGGCGGTACCACCAAGAGTGACGCGGGTCGTACGGGTGATCGGGGCCATGCCCGACAGTTCCGTCTTCACCGTGTAATCACCTGGGGGAAGCGCCGCCATGTTGAAGTTACCGTTCGAGTCGGTAACCGCGGTACGGGTGCCCTGCAGGCTTGGTGAAGTGACGGAGACGGTTGCACCCGGAAGCGGGTTACCGTCCGTCGTCACCGTACCCGTCAGTGCGCCGGTCGTCTGTGCGAACGCGCTCACGCTCGCAAGCAGAAGAACGACGAGAACTACGAGATATCGATAGGACTTCATCTAAATCCTCCTTTGAAATCTACAACCAGGAACAAAACAACTCGTTGAACAAAGCAGCTGCGAACGCGTAGTGCAGCTAGTTGGCCCAATTGCCTATTTACCGGAACCCCATGAAGCGTCGCCACTTACCTCTAAATCGACCCGCCGCACCGTGTGTCTGAATTCAAGCCCTTGAACGAACGTGCGCGGAAATTTGAAGCGTACCAACGGCATCGATCGAGGAAATCCCGCAACGGCCCGGTACCATACCCCTGATGCGCGATGCGGTCAAGTGTAGTTATTTTGAATAGGTTACAAGAAGATGACCCAGGCTTGACTCGAGTTCCGGGTAACTGAACTCGAATCCCTCCCGCTCCGCTCGCTCCGGCAACACTCTCTGTCCCTCGAGCAGAAGCGGTCCCGCCATCTCTCCCAGGGCCAGCCGGAGTGCAAGGGCCGGTGCTGGCAGGAGTGCCGGGCGATGCAGAGCCGCCCCCAGCAGCCGGACGAAATCGCGATTGCGTTGCGGATGCGGCGCGGTCGCGTTGTAAACACCTGCCTGCGGTTTCCGACTGGCGCCCCATTCGATCATCCGGACGAGATCGTCGCGATCGATCCACGACATCCACTGCGAGCCGGAGCCGAAGCGTCCTCCCGCACCGAGCCGGAATGGCAGAAGCATTCTCTCGAGTGCGCCGCCTTCCGGCGCAAGCACAATTCCGATTCGAAACACGCTGACCGTTGCAGCGTCGCCCGCTTCCAGCGCAGCACTCTCCCACTGCCGGGCGAGTTCCGAAAGGAAGCCGTGTCCAATCGGACTCTGCTCGGTCAACGCCTCGTCTCCACGATCGCCGTAGATTCCGATTGCCGACGCGCTGATGAAATGCGGGCGTGAAGCGACTTCACGGATCGCAGTGACCAGAGCGCGGGTCGGAGCGAGACGGCTTTCCAGCAATGCGACCTTTCGTTCAGCCGACCATCGCTGCGCGCCAATGTTTTCGCCGGCGAGATTGATGACGTGCGTCGCGTCCGCAAGTTCGGACTGCCACGCTCGATCCCCCGATCCGGGAGTCCAGAGCACGCCCCGGCCGAGTTCGACGCGGACCGGATCACGCGACAGCACCACGACGTCCGCGCCGCTGGTCATAAACCGTCTCGTGAGCGCCAGCCCGATAAACCCCGATCCGCCTGCGATGACAACTTTCATGCGCGGCATTCTGATCGCGGGCGCTGCCGGGGTCCAGCTCTTGGCTGTTGGCTGTTGGGAAAGACGGGCGCGTCGCGCACCGGTCTTCAGCGCACAGCTCGTCCGCTTTTCCCAACAGCTAATAGCCAACAGCTAACAGCCAACGTCCGCTTTTCCCAACAGCTGACAGCCAACAGCCAAGAGCCAACATGGGGACTGCCACAAACACGAACGCCGCCCTGGGCGGGGGCGGCGGTCGTGTCGGGTGAGGAGATCGTTTCTTCTCGTTCGTCGAGCTACGCGCTCATATATTCAGACGGGTCACGGAAAAGAAGGTTTCGCGCTATCAACCCACTCTCGAACGGGCCGCGACGCGGGTCGGGTCCGCCTCGCCCTTCCCGTGACGGAGAGCGGCAAACGCGATCATGGCAGCGTTGTCCGTGCAGTAGCTCTTCACGGGGATCCTGGCCACGACTCCTCGACTGGCACACCAGGCCTCCAGGCGATCCCGGAGAACTCCGTTGGCGGCAACTCCGCCGGCGATGGCGATCTCTGAGGGGAGTGGCTGACGGGCGGCGTCCCAAAGGCGATCGAGACGATCGAAGAGTTGCGCGAGGAGCGCGTTCTGGAAGGTCGCACAGAAATCGCTGAGCGTCGTCGCATCGCGGTCCGCATGGACCTCATGAAGACGAGCGAGACGGATGGCTGCGGTCTTGATTCCAGAAAACGAAAAGTCGACCGACTCATCCTTGAACTGCGCCAGCGAGAAGGGAAAGCGTTTCGGGTCGACGCGTCCCACCCGCGCGTGACGTTCGATCTCCGGCCCCCCGGGATACGGGAGCCCGATGAACTTCGCCACCTTGTCAAACGTCTCACCGATGGCATCGTCGCGCGTGCGATTCATTCGGGTGATCGTCGTCGTCGCGTCGCTCGTCGTCAGGTCGTAGATCGACGAATGACCGCCGGAGATGACGATGCAGAACATGCGTCCCGGCATCGCGATCGAGGCACCTTCGGCCGTGAGGTAGGGCGAGAAGATGTGGCCCTCGAGATGGTTGACGGAGAACAGCGGAATGCCCAGCCCATAGGCCAGTCCCTGCGCTCCGGCCACTCCGACGAGCAGCGCGCCGATCTGGCTAGGACCGGTCGTGACCGCGATCGCATCGATGTCTTCCCAGTTCGCGCCGGCGGCCACGAGTGCTTCACGAAGCAGCGGGAAAAGCGTCTGCAGATGCTCGCGCGAAGCGATCTCCGGCACGACTCCGCCGAATGGCTTATGCCTCTCGATCTGAGATGACACGAGGTTGGCGCGCACGGTGCCGTCCGCGTCGAGGAGCGCGACGGAGGTCTCGTCGCATGAAGTTTCAATTCCGAGAATCATCGGTCAAATGATGAATGTTGAATGATGGAGCGACTCACCGACGGCTGTCATCCTGAGCCAAAGAACCGCGCTTCGCGGCGACTGGGGACAAGAAACCTTGGCGCTCCTGGAGGCTCGCGGGCGTCTCGCCCGTGCTGGACGGCGCCCGGGCGAGACGCCCGCGGGCCTTCAAAAAGCGCCAAGGTTTCTTTACCCCAGTCGCCGCGAGCGCGACTTCCTCACTCGTGCCGCAACGCGTCGATCGGATTCAACCTTGCCGCCCGGAGGGACGGGATGATCGTGGCCAGGAATGAGACCGTCACCGAAAATCCGGCGATCACCAGGAGGTCGAGCGGATCGGTGCGGAACGGAATCGAAGATACGAAATAGACCTCGGCGATCTCGGGGGGAAAGCTCACCAGTTCATACCGGGTGATGATCCAGCAGAGGGTCACGCCGAGGAGGAGGCCGCAGGCGGTGCCGACGGCGCCGACCAGGGTGCCGTACCAGAGGAAGATCCGGCGAATGGTCTTTCGCTCGGCTCCCATCGACGCGAGGATGCCGATCTCCTTCCGCTTCTCGTGCACCGTCATGATCAGCGTGGAGACGATGTTGAACGTCGACACGAACACGATCAGGCCGATCACGATGAAGAGGACGAGCTGCTGGACTTTGAGCATGGAGAAGAGCTGGCGATTCATCTCGCGCCAGTCGCTCACCGCGAAGCGTTGCTGCGTTTTCTCTCTGATCGTCCGTGTCACCTGATCGAGATCGGCTCCGGGCGTCAGCTTCACCTCGACGAGGTTGGCGCTTGCACCAGCACCGGTCAGCCGCTGTGCTTCGCCGAGGTCGACGAAGAGCCAGCGCGCGTCGAACTCGAAGAAGCCGGTGGAGAAGATGTTCGTGACGATGAATGAGCCGGTGCGCGGCATCAGCGAGTCGCCGGTTCCCGGCACGGTGACCTGAATGGATGATCCCGGCACGACGCCGAGCTTCGAGGCCAGATGCCTGCCGACGGCCACTCCCGGCTCGCCTGACTGTGTGGTGAATGCGCGTCGTGGGCCGATGACTTTCGCCAGCATGGGCGAGGTGGCGCCGCGTTTCGGTTCGAGGCCCTTGATCATGACCTCCGACCCGGTCACGTTCTGTTCCGTTGTCACGACTGCGTGCTGAAACAGCACAGGGGAAGCCTCGGCCACACCGGGAACTGAGGAGATGGTTCTGAGCACTCTCACCGGTTCTTCCATCGGGCCGCCGATCGAGTAAACGAAAATCTCGGCGTTCCCACCGAGGAGCTTCTGCTGGAGGTCGCGCTGATAGCCGCTCATCAGCGCCATCGAAATCACCAGGGCCATGACGCCGACGATCAGGCCGAATACCGACACCAGTCCGACCGCGGAGACCAGCGCGTCGGTGGGCCTGCGGAGATACCGCCACGCAATGAGGCGCGCGAGATTCATGCGGCGCGTAGTGTAATCGCGGGGTCGGGCGACCGGGCAGTTTTGTCTTCTGCCTTTTGACCGGCCGTCCCATAATCGCGACCCATGTTTTTCCGGCGGGAAGATCGTGCTGCTCCGTCCCCAGAATCGCGGCCACACGCACGCAACCTTCCCGATGGTGTTCGACTCGCTCTACCGGAGCGTGCAGTGAACTCGAAACAGCGCAAGCAAACTGCGACCGTAAACCTATAATCACGCCGATGCTCACTGCCCGACTCATTCTCGAAGATGGAACCGTGTACGAAGGGGAGTCATTCGGCTCGACGGCCTCGTCGATCGGCGAAGTCGTCTTCAACACCTCGCTGACCGGATATCAGGAGATCGCCACCGATCCCTCCTATCGATTCCAGATCGTCGTCATGACGTATCCGCACATCGGCAATTACGGGATCGAACTGGCGGTCGCGCAGAGTGAGTCGCCTCAGGTGGCCGGCTTCGTGGTTCGGGACGTGATCCGGGAACCATCCAGCGCCCACGCGGAATCGCCTCTCGGTGACTACTTCACGACGCACAAGGTACCGGGCATCACTGGAATCGACACGCGCGCGCTCACCCGCAAGATCCGGAACGAGGGCGCGATGCGCGGCATGATTACCACCGACAGTTCCCGCACGGTCGAGGATCTGCTGGCCGAGTTGCGCAAGGCTCCGTCGATGGCCGGACTCGATCTGGTGCAGAGAGTGACCGCGCTGCGTCCTTACCCGTTTGACGAGCCGTGCGAGTCGCCTCGGTTTCGAGTTGCGGTCTACGACTTCGGCGTGAAGCGCAACATCCTTCGCCAGCTGGCGAGAGTCGGCTGCGACATCACCGTCTATCCCGCCACGACTCACGCCGACGAGATCATCAACGGAAAGTTCGACGGCCTCCTGCTCTCCAACGGTCCCGGCGATCCCGAGCCAGTGACCTACGCGCAGGCCAACATCCGCCAGCTCATTGGCAAGCTGCCGATCTTCGGAATCTGCCTCGGCCACCAGCTGCTTGGCATCGCCCTCGGCGGCAAGACCTACAAGCTGAAGTTCGGTCATCGAGGTGGAAATCATCCCGTCAAGGATCTGCGCAGCGGACGCGTCGAAATTACGGCCCAGAACCATGGCTTCTCCGTGGACCCGGACAGCCTGCCCGGCAACGACGTCGAATACACCCACATCAACCTCAACGATCAGACGCTCGAAGGCTTCCGCCACCGCAGCGAGCCTGTCGTCGCTGTGCAGTACCACCCCGAGGCCGCCCCAGGTCCGCATGACAGCTTCTATCTCTTCGAAGATTTTGTGAAGGTGATGGAAGAGTGGAAAGGCTGATTCGCCGCGCCGGAAGCGTTGATCTGCGTCGCGACCCGTGCGTCGTATCCATCTCGAGGAGCTTCGTGAGTTTCTTTCCTGACCCCTGACCCCTCGAGCCTCGTGCCCCCGGCTCGCTCAATGCATGAGAGCGATTGATGCGGCGGTCGCGTCGATGTTCGCGACGTAACGAAACTCCAGCCGTGGCACGAGCGTAGATGAATAAGGGTGCAAGCGCGGGTGTTGCGCGGACTGTCATGACGAGAACCCAGAGACTGATTGGTGCCGCCGCGATGATTCTGATCGCGCAGTCCACGGCTGCCGCAGATGTGAAATGTAGCGGGCCGGCGAACGTCGAGGAGTTCCGATACGCGTGGCGCATCCGCGGCGGTCTCAGGTTCGTGGCCGGGCTGGTCTTTCCGACGTCGGGCGTTGGCAATCTCAAGACGACGTATCCACAGACTGGCCAGCACAACATCAACAGCGAGTTGCTCATCACGGCAGCCAAGGGTCCGTCAGGCGGGTTCTACGCGTACGAATCGGAGATGGACACGCAGGGACAGCGGACCCTGATGACGTACCACGGATACGCGTGGGGCGAGAAATCCCGTAAGGAACGTACGATCTTCGATTACGTCAAGCGTCTGGCGAGGATCAGGAAGGAGACGCCGGACAAGACGGAGAACAAGGTGCAGAAGATGCCCGAAACCGAGGCGGAACTGCGCGACATCCTGACGGCGATCTTCTATCTGCGGCAGAACGCTTCGGTGATCCAGGGACCGGTGACGACGAGCATCTACTCCGACGGCAAGGACTATCCGGTCGTGTTCCGACCGGGCGAGCGCCGGGCCTTCGTGATCGACGGCAAGACGATCAACGCTCGCGAGTTCGCGATTGGCGATGCGCCGGGAGGCCGCAAGTGGCCGGGCGGCGTGAGCGTCTGGGTCTCTGAGGATGCGCGGCGAATTCCGTTCCGGATCGTCATCAAGCAGGGGATGGCCGCTCTTCAGCTCGACCTGCAGTCGGTCCAGGCCTGCTCGTTCATGCAGACCGCGGGGAAATGATGAATGATGAATGCTGAATGACTCTGTCGTCATTCAGCATTTAGCATTCATCACTCCTATGCTCGACGTCACTTTGCGAGATGTGAGCTGTGAACCGCGCCTGACCGCGATGACCTCGCTGCAGGCTGTGAGCGTCACGTTCTCCAAGGGGCTGCACACGGCGGTGACCGGCGAGGCGGCCGGGGCTTCGACTCTGCTTGCACTCGTGGGTGGCTCATTGCAGCCGGATGCGGGAGAGATCGCGATCGGAGCTCGCACAGTGAACGGCCTGAAGGGGGCGAAACGTCCGCTGCTGGTCGTGGGACCGGAGTGTGAAGCGCCCCTGCGCTGGTCAGTGGCTCACGCCCTGATTGCTGCCGCGCGAGGGCGGACGCTCGATCGTGAGGACCGGGAAGGAGAGATTGCATTCGTCGCAGGGAAGTGGGAACTGGACCGGCTGATGACGCGAACGCTTCGCGATCTCGCCGCAGACGATCGGTTGCGTGTTCATCTTGCTTCCATCGAACTGAACCGGCCAGCGATCCTGGTGGCAGAGCGCTTGTGCGAACGCGCCAGCCCTTCGATGATGCCGCGGCTGGTGGCCGACCTGCATCGCGCCCTGCGGATCGCGGGCACCACGATGATCTACACCCCCTCGGGCATGCACGACCTGGCCGAGTGCGACCAGATGGTCGTGATCGAACAGCGCGGCGTCGCGCAGCAGGGGACGTTGGCTGGGGTCTATCGCGCGCCGGTCAGCGAGGTGGCAGCCCGGGCGTCAGGGGATATCAGCCTGATCCCGCTGGTCGCTCGCGGAGGCGTCGTGGAATCGCCGATCGGATCGTGGCCGTTCGCGGGCTTCGAAGGGAACGGGTTTGCGCTCTGCCGGCCCGAGCATTTTGTACAGGCTGCCCCGGGAGAGGAATCAGACTTCATCCTGGCCATGGAGGAGGCTCGCTTCCGGGAGGGGCGCTGGGTGGTCACCGGCAACCTGACCGGCGCCGTCCCGCTCACCGTGGTCCTGCCAGGTTCCGAACGGATCACAGCAGGAAGGCTGCTGGCGCTGCGCTATGACCCAGCAGCGTTCGTCGTGATTCCAGTGGACGAAGGGTAAATGCTGAATGTTGAATATTGAATGTTGAATGATGAAAAGCGGATGATCCGTGGCCCGTGGGCCACTCAGAGTCGCTCGGAGCCACTCATTCAACATTCAGCATTCCCCCCCCGGTACGCCGTTTGCAGTCGCGTCCGGTGTCAGAACGGAGTGTGCATTGATTCGTGCTCGTCGAAATCAGGGGAAGTTGCGGAAGTTGCTCGTCATCGATGATGACGCGCGGTTGCTGGCGTCGTATCGCGACCTGCTGACTCCGTACGGCTTTGAGGTATTGACGGCTGCGGACGGCGTCGATGCAATTCCCGTCGTCGAAGCCAATCCCGACATCATGCTGGTCATTCTCGACCTTTCGATGCCAAGGATGGATGGGCGGGAGTGGTTGAGGTGGTTCAGGGAACGTCACGCTGACGCTCCCGTGATCATCATCTCCGCCCACAAGTTGGACGAGTCGGACAGCGATCTCAAGCCGGCTGTGGTGCTCGAGAAGCCATTCCACGTCGCGGAATTGCTCGACATGGTCGGACTTTTCTGCGGGCTCGGCGGGCCTGTCGAAGCAGAGGCCTGACCGGCGACTCCGCGAGCGTCTGATCGGCGGCTACGGTCTACGACCTCCGGGTCTGCGTGCTCCGCCGCCCTGCCCCTGCGGAATGCCCATCGGTCCACCTCCGCCCATCGGCTGACGGCGTCCGTTCATGCGAGGCTCTTCCTGGCGGCGCTTCTCGAGCTGGGTTCGCAGCTTGCCCCACTGCACATCGCTCAGCACGGCGCGCATGTCGACGAGCATGGTCAGTTCGCGCGAGAACATCCTCCCGCGTGCCACGTTGAGCTTGCCGGCGATCGATTGAATCTCCTGGCGATTGAGCTGGGTTCGATCGAGTTCGCTGCGCATGACGATCGAGAGTTTCTCGACGTCGGCGCGGATGTCGACCAGTTCGGTGGCCGCATCCCGGAAAACCAGGTCGAGCTTCTCCTGCTGCTGCTGGGAGAGTTCGAGCATCTGGGCGATCTCCGGGCGGCGCCACCATTTGCCTTGCGGGAGTTCACTCGCAGAAACTGGAAGCGTGGATGTGACAGAGGCTGCAAGCACGATTGCTGCTGCGATGAAGCGCTTCATGACTGGTCTCCAGTTGCGGTCTTGTCGACGAGGGATTCCCACTCCACGACCGAGCTGAAGTCCTTCAACTGCTCGGACTCCCACGGGTCGTGCGGAATCATGAGTTCCTCTGTGGCTGGCGTTACGACTCGCGTCGTGGCCGAGTGAGTGACGGCGAGAGGCTGCGGAAGCTGGGAGGTGCTGCGGTAGAAGAGGAAGCCACCCAGCACGAGAGCAAGCATTGCTGCGACCGCGACGTGCATCATCCTCAGCAGCGGGCGCGCAGCGGCGTCAGCTGCTGCCACCCGTTTCTCCACGATCATCCGCTGCCGCGTCCAGAACGTGTCGGGAAGCTCCGCCTCCGTTCCAACTTCACGGGCGATCGACACGACTTCGGACAGGCGCATGCGGCAGTCTCCGCAATCGGAGAGATGCTCCGCCAGTTCAGCGTGCCCGGTTGTCTCGAGGTAGTGGGCCTCGAGGAGAGACGCATCATCCCAATGTCTGTTCATGGTCATTTCCTTTTCCGCATCGCCAGGAAGCCAGTTCGTGCCGGACTTTGTGCACGGCACGAAAGAGGTGTGCGCGCACGGTGCCGGAGCGAAGGCCGAGCTGCACGGCGATCTCTTCGAGAGGCATGTTTTCGTAGTGACGCAGACGGAAGATCACCTTCTGCTGCGACGATAGTGTCTGCTCTGCCCGATCGATGGCGGTCCGCAACTGGGAGGAGGCCAGCTCGCGTTCCGCATCGGGACGCTGGTCGATCAGTTCGACCATCTCGTGGCGCTCGTCATTGTCGGCCGATCCGGTGAAGAGGCTGACGAACTTGCGGCGCCGCAGAGAATCCCGGGACTTGTTGATGGCGATCCGTGTCAGCCAGGTCTCGAGTTCCGATCGTCCCTCGAACTTCGAGAGGTTCATGTAGGCCTGGACGAAGGTGTCCTGCGCAATCGTGTCTGCCTCCGACGCATCGCGCACCACTGCGTACGCGACCCGGAAGATCTTCCGCTGAAACCTTGCGACCAGCACGCCATAGGCATGCCCGTCACCTTCGATCGTCCGATCAATCAATTCCCGATCGGTCGGATCGGCAGAGGCGACTGTGAGGTGCAGCATGGTCATTGAACTCACATCATTGTGACGGAGAACCGGTCTGGATCGTTTACACGAGAACTCAGCGGCCCCGGTTGGAGAGCCAGACTCCGGCAAAAATCAGCAGGGCCGCTCCGCCGACGGCCGGCTCCATCCGTTCATGGAGAAAGATGGCGGCGAGGACGGTGGTGATGACCGGCTGGAGATAGACGTAGGCGGCCACGAGGGAGCTCTCCGCACCTCGCGCCAGGGCCCAGGCATTGAGCAGATACGCCCCGACCGTCGGCCCTGCGATCACGAGAAGCAAGGCAAGCCAGGCGCGGGGAGGAATCGTGCTCCAGTCCAGGTGGTAGAGCGCCCGGCCGCAGATCGGGAGCATGAGGACCGTGGCCAGCGCGAACATCGGAGCCAGCACCACCCGCGCCGTCAGCCGCGTGACGGTCGGTTTGGAGACGACGAGATAGATCGAGAATGAGAGGCAGTTCAGAACGATCAGTATGGCTCCGAGGAACGTGCGGGGCGATCCCTCCAGCCCCTCGAACCCGACGACGAGTAACGCGCCGGTCGCGGCGAGGGCGATCCCGGCCACCTTCATCGCGGTCGCGCGTTCGCGTTTCAGGACGATGGCGGTGCCGAGGGTGAAGACGGGGATGGTGGAGATGAGGATCGCTGCGACGTGCGCGGTCGTCAGGGATAGGCCGGTCAGGAAAAGCGTCTGGTTGATGACGACGCCCAGGAATGAGAGCAATCCGATCTCTCGCCAGTCACTTCGCTGCAGGCGGATGCGCTCGCGGGGCAGTACCGCGAACAGAACGGCAGCGGAGCCGGCGACACGCAGCCAGGCAAACGCAAGGGGAGGGAAGGATCCCATCCCGATCTTCGAGATGATGTAGTTCGCCGAGAAGAGGACGGCGACGGTGAAGAGCGCTGTGTGAATGCGCCGGGATGGAGGGAAGCCGGCGACAGGATCAGGAAGGCTCATGGGCAGGAATGCTCAGGGAACGGGCGGGCTGTACGTGGCGGCCACCGACGGGATGGTGAATCAGAAGGGCAATGGCGCGGGGAGGACTCGGAACGCTTATTCGTCCTCGCGCCAGACGTCGTGGTAGCGCACTGGTGGGGGGACGAGAGACGTGCGCACGCCTCGGATTTCTGGACGGTGCACGACGAAGAAGCGCTCGTGGAAGAGCGCAGCGAGAGGAGCCTCCCGCACCACGAGTTCGTTGAGGCCACGGTAGATGCTGGCGCGGTGATCCTGATCGTTGCTTCGGCGCGCTTCCATGATCTGACGATCGACATCGGGGCGCGCGTAGAAGAGACCCTTCACCGCGTTCGATTCACTGTGGAAGAAAACGTAGAAGAAGTTATCCGAGTCGGGAAAGTCGGCGTACCAGTTCGCGCAGTACAGCATGCCGTGCCCCGGGTCATCCAGAGGCTCGCGAGCTTCAGTCGCTGAGTGGTTGGTCACGTTCACGCGGATCCCGATCGCTTCGAGGTCTTCGATGATCAGCGGAACGAGACCCGAGTTGTTCGCTTCGTCGGTATCGAAGGTCCTGTACTCGAGCGCGAAGCCGCTGGCCTGGCCACCCTCACGCATCAGCGAGCGAGCGCGATCGAGGTCGTAGTCGTATCCGCGGAGCGCCGGGTCGTGGCCGAGCAGGCCGGGTGGAAGCAGCGACTGCGCGACGACGCCGAGACCGTCATAGACGCGTTCGTTGATCCGCTTGCGATTGATTGCGTAGTTGAGGGCCTGGCGAATCTCGAGGCGGTTGAACGGTCCGGTCGAAGAGTCGTAGCCGAGATAAGACGTGTGGAGCTGAACTGAGTTCAGCATGTAGGGAGCGAAGGCTGGATCCTGGCGCATTTCGTTCGCGATCGCGAGAGGGACGCCGTGCGCGATGTCGAGTTCGCCGCGCTTGAAGGCATCGACGACGTCGCGGAAGCTGCGCAGGTCGAGCCGGAAAACGATCTCGTCGACATACGGTTCGCCGGGAATGAAGTAGTCCGCGAACTTGCGCATGACGACCCGCTCCCCCTCGATCGCTTCCACGACCTTGAAGGGACCGGTGCCGGAGGCATTCGTGCGGAAACGCTCCACGTCGCGTGCTTCCTCGACCGGGATGATGCCGCATTCGTGCATGGTCAGCAGCGAAAGAAAAAAAGCTACCGGTTCATCGAGATGGATGTCGACGGTATGGGAGTCCCGGACGTGAACGCCGCTGAGGCTCCGGGACCGGCCTTCGATGACATCGATGGCGCCCTGCACATTGCGGAGTACCCACGTGCCGCTCGACTTGAGCTCCGGGAGGAGGATGCGCAGGAAGGTCTCGTACACATCCTTCGCTTCGAACAGCCGGCCGTTATGGAACCGTACGTTGCGCCGGAGATGAAACCGATACAGGTTGCCCTGCTCGAGGACTTCCCACCGTTCCGCGAGATCGGGAATGAGTTCGGCGCCCTCGCCGTACTTTACGAGAGTCGAGTGCATCGCTTTGGAGATGTAGCCGAGCGCTGCAGCCGAGGTGTGCACTGGATCGAACGTCAGTTTCTGCCAGAGTACCGTTGCGGTGCGCAGGGTGCCGCCCTGATTCGGAACCGGCAGTTCGAAGCGACCCAGTTCCTGCTTGAGGAGGGTCGACTCGTGGCTGAGCGAATTCGTCATCTGATTGAGCTCGCTCACGCCGAAGCTGCTCTCGCGCGAGCCATGTTTGATGACTTCCATCGACTTGACGATGGCGGAACTCTCAGTGGCCAGGACGGAGGTCGATTCGAGCACGTTCTGCACGAGCCCCATGATGTTTTCCATGGCCCGGCTGATGGCGCGGCTGCCGGTTTCCTGCTCGTTCATGGCGCGCTTGAGATGCCGGGTGTAGTCGCGGACCATGGCGGACTGCTCGCCGACCTTGCGGGCGGTCTGCGACTGCTCCTGCGTGGCACCTGCAGTCTGCTGCACCATCTTGGTCACTTCCTCGATGGCGCGCGTCGCGGAGGCGCTGCTACGTGACTGCTCGTCTGTGGCGCGAGCAATCTCTGCGTTCGAGTTCGAGGAGCGGTCGGTCAGCTCGAGGATCTTGTCGAGCACCTGCGAGGCGCGGGCGGTGAGGCCGACACCGTCGTTGACGCGGTCGGCGCTCAACGTCATCTGCTCAGACGCGCGTCCTACGCCCTTCTGCACGTTCTGAATGAGAGTACGGATCTCTTCGGTGGATACCGATGTCCGTTCGGAGAGATCGCGGATTTCGTCGGCCACGACGGCGAATCCCTTACCGCGCTCTCCTGCCTGAGCCGCGATGATGGCGGCGTTGAGTGCGAGCAGATTCGTCTGGCCGGCGATGTCGTCGATCACCCGGACGATCTCGCCGATCTCCTGTGAGCGTTCCGCGAGTTCGCTGAGCGCCATTTTCGCTTCGTCGACCGACTGCTGAATCTTGCGCATCCCGTCGACAGTGCCCGAGACCGCGGTCCGGCCTTCGTTCGCAGCGTCCTTCACGTAGCGGGACAGTTCGGCGGACTGCTTCGCCGACTTGCCGATCTCGTCGCTCGTGGCGTTCATCTGGATCATGGAACTCGCCGTTTCGATGGCGAAGGACGAGAACGTCTCGGTGTTGGTGGCCACTTCGCTGATCGATGCGCTCATCTCCTCGATGGCCGACGAGGTCTGGTCGACGAACTCCGAGAGCGTGTCGGCTATGCGTGTAACTTCTTCGATGCTGGCCGACATCTGCAGGATTGACGTGGAGGTTTCCTCCGCGTTGATCGACAGCTCTTCCATGTTGCTGCGCACCGTATTGATCGACTGGTCGATCTGGGTGACGGAACTGGAAGTGGCTTCAGTGGATGCCAGCTGCGAGTCTGAGCTTCTCGCCAGTACGCGTGAACGGCTCGAGATCTGGTCGCTGACTTTCGCCACGTCGGTAGCCAGCTGTCCGAAGCGCCGGATCGTTCGCTCGAGGTTGTTCACCAGAGCGCGCAGCGCCGCGGCCATCCGCGTGGAATTCGTGGCTTTCAGGATGTCCTCGCCCGAGAGCGAGAGGTCGCCGGCAGTGATGCGGTCGATCATCTCGATCGACGATTCCCGGCGCACCAGGATGCTCGCCAGCCAGAACCTGAATGCCGTGAACGCGATACCGCTCGAAACAGCGGCGGCCAGGAGAATTTTCCACCACAGGGAAAAGGTGATTCCGGGAATCAGCGAGAGAAAAATCGCGAACAGCCCCAGGCAGGCAACAATGAGTATCCACATCTGCTGCGAGCGACCGAAGTTCCGCGTCTTCATAGGTTTCCCGGGCGCGATGCTACCATGCGACCGAGTGTACGACTACTTCTCGTCACGCCGGTCGCTGGTCGATCAGCGGCTCGAACTGGTGGCGGAAACTAGCGGCGCGCCTGCCACGCTGGCCGGTCCAATCCGGCACGCCCTCACCTCTCCCGGGAAGCGTGTTCGCGGAGTGCTGCTGATGGCCGTCGGCGAAGCCTGCGGCGCGAAGGCTGAACGACTGGTCGATGCTGCGGCAGCGCTGGAAATGATCCACGCTTCGTCGCTCGTACTCGATGACCTGCCGTCGATGGACGACGCCATGCTACGGCGTGGTGCGCCGACGCTGCATCGCGCGTTTGGCGAAGACCTGGCGATCCTGTCGGCGGTCGCGCTGCTCAATCATGCGTACGGATTGGTGGCTGCGAATCATTCAGCACTGGCGCCGCGCCGCTGGCCCGCGCATGTCATCATCCAGCGGATCGTGGACGCGGTCGGATGGGATGGCACCGTGGCGGGGGAGGCGGTCGACCTGCATAGTGACGTCGCTGCGCTCGACTTCGAGACGCTCGAATTCATTCACTCGCGCAAGACCGGCGCGCTGTTCGTCGCCGCCGCCGCAGTCGGCGGCATGCTCGCCAACGTGCACACCGCGACGCTGCAGCGCATCGAGGTCTACGCGAAGAACCTGGGACTGGCGTTCCAGATCACGGACGACATCCTCGATGTCACCGCGAACGTGGAGCAACTGGGCAAGGACGTCGGCAAGGACGAAGCGAAACTGACGTTCGTGAAGCTTGCGGGAGTCGATGGGGCCCGCACACTTGCAGCGGAACTGGTGGAAACCTCGCTTGCGGCGATCGCCGGACTGCCGCCCGCCGCCGGGCCGCTTCGCGACCTGGCGGTGATGGTGCGCGACCGGGTTTCGTGAGTGAAGCGGTGGAATGAAACCCATCCTCTCTCGATTACCACAGCCGCTTGTTCCGAGTCGCGGATGTGGTATCTTGCGCGCCGCTTTCAAGTGCCCGTCTTTTCGCCCAGGTAGCTCAGTTGGTAGAGCAGAGGACTGAAAATCCTCGTGTCGGCGGTTCAATTCCGTCCCTGGGCACCACCACTTTCAACCGGCTTCCAGCCCCTGAGAAATCAGGGGCTTTTTTGTTGAAACAGTTCCTCGGAGTTCCGTTCCTCGGAGTTCCTCGGTTCCTCGGGGTGACGGCGTGCTGGAAATGACAAACGCCGCGGATTGCTCCGCGGCGTTTGCTTGACCTGCCTTCCAGGCTACTGCCTACGAGGTTAGCTGTCGGATTCGGGCTGGAAGCCCTAGGAGCTTTTGGCTCCATTCACCCCGGACGGGGGCAAGCCGTCGTGTTGGTTTCCCCGTTTCTCGGCGCCGAGAATTAGGCGGCCAGGCCGTCGCTCATTTTGCGACGCTCATGAGTGTACGCCGATGCGATTCGGAGTCAACGACCGATTGCAGATGGGGCTGGTGTTGTCGGGAGCTTTTGATCTTTTTCTCACTTCTGAATTCTGACTTGCAGTCGACTCCCGGTGCCCCGTTTTTACGAGTCTGATCCCTGCATTCTGCATTCATCCTCTGCCGCAAGACGCGGCCAGCACTCCCATGGATGCTCGCTAAAGTGACAGCTTCGTCGTCTGCCCTTCGCGAATCTCGAAGGGGACTCCGGGTCCTGAACTTCCCCTGGAGTCGAATTTCTGCAGCAGGTACGCTCCCGGTGCGAGGTCAGGGATCCGCATGCCACTGAAGATCGGAAGCGGCTGTCCGGCGTCGCCGGGGAGGAAGTTGTAGTCGGCGCCATCGGTCGTGCGAACGCGGATCCGGATGGAGGGGTCGGAAGCAGTCAACTCCAGTGCGCCTCCAATGCGGAGGGTGACTTCCTGACTTCCAGGGCTGGTCACCGTCAGATACTGCGGGGCCAGTCCCTGGGCGATGATGTTGAGTCGATAGCTGCCGGAAGCGAGAGGGATGGAGACGGTTCCATCCGGCCGAGCGCGAGGGAACTCGCTGAACACGGTCCTGCCATCGGTTCCCCGGGCGCCGACCCATGCGCTCACCGGTTGGGCGTTCCTCACGTCGAGAATTCGCAGGGCCAGGCCAGCCGAAGGCACAAGCCGCGCCTGAATCGTGGCTACAGCGCCTTCGGTGAGAGTCTGCTCGCTGAGATGGCTCGCGAATCCTTCCTTCGTGATGCGGATCTGGTAACGGCCGGGTGGGATGTTCTCGATCAGTAGCCTTCCGTCGTTGCCACTGCTCCCTGTCGGTCTGAGCCAGCGCGGGGTGTCGGTTTCGAGCGGCTCGAGCGCGATGGAAGCGTTTGCAATCGGCTGGTCGTCGAAGTCGCTGATCACGCGCCCGCTCACCGACCCCGGGTTCATGTCGATGTCGAGTGTCTGGCTCCGCGTGACCGTCCGGATCGTGAGGTACTGCGTCATGTCGTTGTAGTCCATGATCGTCACCTGTTGGTCCCCGCTGCGGACGCCGCGCGCCTCATAACGCCCATCCGCATCGATGGAGCCTGAGGCACTTCCAAGACTTCCACTCAGGAAAGAAACCGCGCCGGCACGCAGCGGCACCCCTCGTCTGGTGACGCGTCCGCTCAACGTGTTGTGTTCCTTGAACTCGAGATCAGCCTGATAGCTGCCGCCGCTCCGGGTCTCCAGTTCCACGGTTTCTGAAGTCTGCATCGATCCGCCGCGGGCGAAGGCGCGCAACGTGATCTTTCCGACCGGGGCCTGCTCGAGGCG
>JBKJVD010000092.1:0-9905 GCA_046590585.1 Thermoanaerobaculia bacterium
CATCACCGCGTCGGTGCGCTGTAGGGACGCTGCATCCGGGAGTTGGACGTTGATCAGCATGTAGCCGGCGTCTTCCTGCGGGACGAAACTCCCCGGTAGCTTCCGGCCGAGAAGTCCGGCAGAGAGCGCGAAGGCGACCAGGATGGCGACTGCGATCACCGACTTGCGGATCAGCAGCGCCGAGGTCCTGACGTAACCGCGCGTGACCTGATCGAAGCCGCGGTTGAACGCGCCGAAGAAGCGGGCCAGCGGGCCATGCGACTCCTTGCGGGGACGGAGGATCAGGGCAGAGAGCGCGGGCGAGAGCGTCAGCGCGTTGAACGCCGAGATCAGCACCGATACGGCGATCGTGACCGCGAACTGTTGATTGAGTCGTCCCTGAATGCCCCCCATGAATGCGACGGGGAGGAAGACCGAGGAGAGAATGAGCGCAATCGCGACGACCGGGCCGGAGACTTCCTTCATCGCCTGAATCGTTGCCGCCCGCGGTTCCATCCCCTCCTCGATGTGATGCTCGACCGCCTCGACCACGACGATGGCGTCGTCGACGACGAGACCGATCGCAAGCACGAGTCCGAAGAGCGACAGCGTATTGATCGAAAAGCCGAGCAGCGGAAAGATCGCGAACGTCCCGATCAGCGAGACCGGAACCGCGACGATCGGAATCAGCGTGGCGCGCCAGTTCTGCAGGAAAAGGAAGACGACGAGGATGACGAGGATCATCGCTTCGATGAGCGTCGCGCGGATCTCGCGGATGCCCTCTGTCACCGGACGCGTGGTATCGAACGAGATCGTGTAGTCGATGTCCTGCGGGAAGCGTGTCTTCAGTTCTTTCATCGTCTTACGGACGCCCTGGGCAACTTCGAGTGCGTTCGAGCCGGGAGCCTGGAACACTGCGACGTTCGCGGATGGATTTCCGTTGAAGCGTGCACGCTGGCGGTAGGAGAGCGCCCCCATTTCAACGCGTGCGATGTCGCGAACGCGCACCGCCGAACCGTCCGGGTTGAGGCGCACGGCGATGTTGCCGAATTCTTCGGGCGTCACGAGACGGCCCTGCGAACGGACCGAGTAGGTGAACTCCTGGCCAGCCGGAGCCGGCTCGGCGCCGATCTGTCCTGAGGGGTTCACGCTATTCTGCGCCTGGATGGCGCGCTGGATATCACCAGCAGTGATCCCGAGCTTTGCAAGTTGCTCCGGTTTGAGCCAGATGCGCATCGCGTACTCGGACGCGCCGAAGTTCAGGACCTGTCCGACGCCCGGTACGCGGTAAATCGCGTCGTTGACGTTGATCATCGCGTAGTTGCCGACGAACAGCGGCGGGTACGTCCCCTTCGGCGAATAGAGTGACACCAGCATGATCGGCGAGCCTTGCGTCTTGCGGTAGGTGAGGCCGAACTGGCTCACTTCCGTCGGCAGGCTGGGCATCGCCTGTGAGACACGGTTCTGCGCGTTTACCTGCGCGGTGTTGCGATCGGTGCCGACGTCGAACGTCACGCGGGTCGAGAACGTTCCGTCACCAGCGTTCACCGACTGCACGTAAAGCATGTTCTCGACGCCATTCATCTGCTGCTCGATCGGCGTGGCCACCGACTGCTCGATCGTCAGCGCGTCCGCGCCGGGGTACTGCCCCTGGATCTGGATCAGCGGCGGGACGATGTCGGGGAACTGCTCGATCGGCAGGCCGAAGAGAGCGACCAGACCGCCGAGAATCGTCACGAGCGAGATCACGATTGCGACGATCGGGCGATTGATGAAGAAACGAGCCATGAAGTTTTCCTCGGATGCGATTCCTGATGCGGCGGGTCAGTGTCCTGCGGCCGGAGCCGGAACCAGCGCTGCTGGATCGGAGGCAGCGGGCGCTTCCTTCGCGTTGACCGGGGCGCCGTCCTTCACGCGCGAGAACCCTTCCGTGACGACGCGTTCCCCAGCGACGACTCCTTCCGCGATCATCCACATCGATCCGATCCGGTCGCTCACTTTCACCGGACGAACCTCCGCCTTCCCGCTGGCGTCGATCACTGCCACCTGATACAGGCCCTGGATTTCGTTCACCGCACGCTGCGGCACGAGCACGGCGTTACGACGGATGCTCGTCGTCGCCCGAACCTTTGCGAACTGCCCGGGGCGGAGAAGGTTCCCGGGATTCGGGAAAAGCCCGATCACCGAGATCGTCCCGGTCTTGATGCTCACCTCACGACCGGCCAGGGCGATGTGGCCCTTGTGGTCGAAGGTGGTGCCGTCTGCGAGCACCAGTTCGAGCTCGGCATTCTGCATCGAGGGAAGATTTCTGTAGTGGAGGTACTCCTGCTCGCTCATCGGAAAGACGACACGAATCGGGTTGACCCTTGAAACGGTGGCGAGCACGGTCGAGGGACTGACGAGATTCCCCACCTGTGCCTGGGCGATCCCGGCAACACCGCTGATCGGTGATGTGACGCGGGTCCACGAGAGGTTGAGGCGGGCCTGTTCGACCGCTGCGCGCAGCGCTCCCGTGCTGGCTCGCGCTGCATCCTGGGCGGAACGGGCGTTGTCGAGTTCCTGCTGGCTGATGGCGTGCTGCGCCGCCAGAGGCTCGAAGCGCTGCACGTCGCGGTTTGCCTTCGAAAGCGATGACTGCGCCTGCGCGAGGTTGGCTTCGGCCTGACGGACGAGAGATTGCACCTGGCGCGGATCGATCTCGAACAGCAGCTGGCCCTGACGGACGGCGCTCCCCTCGGTGTAGACGCGCCGCAGCAGGTAGCCCTCCACCTTCGGCCGGATCTCAGCGTTCACGTCGCCGTCCGTGGTGCCGATCCATTCGCGGATCACCGGCTCGTCGCTCTGGATGGCCGCGGTCACGATGACTGCGGGTGGGGGCGGGGCGGGTTTGGCCGCCTCCGACTTTCCGCAGGCCGACGCAGCGGCGGAAAGCACGATCAGGAGGAGTGACTTGAAACGCTGCATGAACAATCTCCCTTGCTACCGATGAATCAAACCTGAATGCCGTGAAGAATGAACGCGACGATGAACCGGATGATCTCGTCGCGTGGTGTCTGGTCCTCCGACTCGATGCGCCTGACGATCACTCCGCGGATGCACTCCGCTGCAGCGACCGAGAGCAGCTTCGGGTCGAGGTCGCGCAGTTCGCCTGCTGCACGAGCCTCGGAGAAAAGTCGCTCGATGCGACCGAGGTAGTGCTCGAAGGAAGCGGTGCGCTGCCGCCGGGCGGGGGAACCCTGACGTTGCGTGAGGGCGTTGTAGGCGTGGAAAAGGTCGCGATTGGCGTCGGAGAATTCGAGCTGGCTCGTGACGATGGCGGTCAGCCGCTGTTCCAGCGTGCCGGCCGTGGAGAACACGACGTCGATCCGCTCGATCAGGCGTTCCACCGCCCGTGCTGCGGTCTTCGTGAGGAGTTCATCGCGATCGCGGAAGTAGACGTAGACCGTTCCCTTGGCGACTCCGGCTTCATCCGCGATCTCCTGCATGGTCGCGTCAGCCACGCCTTTGCGGGCGATCACGGCCAGTGCTGCGTCCTGGATATCGAGCAGCGGAACTCGCCGAGGACCTCCTCTTTTGTCTTGCGTGTCACACAGCCCTCAATCAGATTGACCGCTCGGTCATTCCATCAGACTAACCGTATGATGTATCTGACAGAAGGTCAATGGTGTCTGTGGGGAGAAGCGAGCGGATGACCGCCCGCGGGTCGGCCGAGGAACTCCGAGGGACTCCGAGGAACCCGAGGAACCGTATATTGGCGTCATGAAACTACAACGCAACGAGCTTGATCAGACGATCGGTCCGGAAGTCGAGGGCTGGAAGGAACGGCCGATGCCTCCGCGGACTGCGATGGTCGGGCGGTATTGCAGCGTCGTGCCGCTCGATGTCGAGAAGCATGCGGCGGAGTTGCATGAAGCTAACCTGGACGATGCAGCGGGCAGAAACTGGACTTACCTCAGCAGCGAGCCATTCACCGATTTCGATGCGTATCGCGTCTGGCTGGCGAAGATGAACGCCGGGAGCGATCCGATGTTTCACGCGATCGTCGATTCGGCAAGTGGAAAGGCCGTGGGGATCGCTGCGTTCCTGCGGATCGATGCGGCGAATGGCGTCATTGAAGTGGGGCACATCAATTACTCGCCGCGCCTGCAGCGCACGCCTGCCGCCACCGAAGCGATGTGGCTGATGATGAAGCGGGTGTTCGACGAACTGGGATATCGGCGATACGAGTGGAAATGCGACGATCTCAACGCTCCGTCGCGACGTGCCGCCGAACGGTACGGATTCACGTTCGAAGGAGTCTTCCGCCAGGCGCTCGTCTACAAGGGCCGCAACCGCGACACCGCCTGGTACTCGATGCTCGACGACGAGTGGCCGAAGCGCGACCGGGAGTTCCAGCGCTGGCTGGCGGAAGAGAACTTTGTGGAAGGCGGGCGCCAGAAGACGCGGCTCGCGCAGTGGTGAAGGTCGTGAGGCAATGAATGGATCAGGATCGAAATTACAACGTGTTAGACGAGGAGAGTCATGACGACTGAAGAACTGTTTGTGAAGCGTTGGGAAAGCGAGCAGGCCGCATTCATCAAGGTGCTGCGTGCCGTTCCGGATGGGCGTCACGATTACAGACCGCACGAACGATCCACCGCGGCCGGTGCACTGGCGTGGCAACTGGCGAAGGAGCAGCGCGGTCTGGTCGAGTTACTGGAGCGCGGCGAGGCCAGGTGGGAAGACAGCGCGCCGCCGGCTACCACGGCGGAGATTGTCGAGGTATGGGAAACCGCGACTGCGGCACTTCGCGAAAAGCTTGGTTCGCTGACGGAAGAAAAAGCGGCCGGCCCCGGCAGCTTCCTGATGGGCGACGTCCCGGTCTGGACGGAGCCGCTAGGCATGATGCTGTGGGGATTTTTGTTCGACATGGTCCATCACCGCGGCCAGCTCAGCGCTTACCTGCGGCCAATGGGTGCGAAAGTTCCATCGATTTACGGCCCCTCGGCCGACGATAGCGGCTCCTGAACGAGCCGCGTCTCTCGACCGGAGCCAGATGCCCGGAATGTTCATGAGGGACGCCTTCGATGAGGCGTCCCTCAACGTGAGCCCGCGATAGCAGGGGTGTCGTGAATGCGAGTCACCGGGCCTGCCCGTCGATCCATCGAGACGGTGGAAGTCAGAATTGAAAGTAGAGGAAAGGGGTCTCGCTGAGAGGCCAGAACCAGACGAACAGCACGGCCGCCCCCGCACAGAGAGCCACGACGGACGCAAAGGGCCATCGTGCGATTCGTTCTTCAACATCACCGAGCCGCCAGCTGATCCAATGGAGAAGCACGAATGCCGCGATCACCATGAACGTGAACGCCAGCGCGATGGATCCGGCCCCGATGTTCGTCAGCGCCAGACGGCCGTCGAACAGCATGAACTTCCGCATCGCCGCCAGCATCTTGTTCGGCTCGGAGATCCGGAACGCGATCCAGGTGAGCAGGAGGCAGTAGTTGAACGCAGCCCAGGATAGAAATTGTCCCAGCCGTCCTGCTGGGGCATCTCCACGCCACGCACGCCAGGCGCGATGGCCGGCGAGCATGACGCCGTGCATTGCTCCCCACAGCACGAAGTTCCAACTCGCCCCGTGCCACAGCCCGCCCAGCAGCATCGTCAAGGTCAGGTTGATGTATGTGCGCGCTCTTCCTTTCCGGTTTCCACCGAGCGGAATGTAGAGGTAGTCGCGGAGCCAGGTGGAGAGGCTGATGTGCCACCTGTGCCAGAACTCTGCAGGATTCCGGGAGAGGTAAGGGCGATCGAAGTTGACCGGTATCTCGTATCCCAGCAATCGGGCCAGTGCCCGGGCGATGTCTGAGTAACCGGAGAAGTCGCAATAGATCTGGATCGCAAACGCGACGGTTGCCATCCAGATGATCACGCTCGGCCACCGTGCCGGATCGCGAAAGACTTCGTTGACGAACGGAGCCACGTTGTCGGCGATGAGCACCTTCTTCACCAGCCCGCGCAGCGCCAGCAGGACGATCTGGGGAGTGAGCGTGAGCCGGACCGGTTTCTCCAGCTCCGGAAGGAACTGGCGCGCACGCAGAATCGGGCCTGCCACCAGCACCGGGAAGAAGGTGATGAACAGGGCGAAGCGCAGCGGCGATCTGCACGCCGGAATCTCGCGGCGGTAGACGTCGATGGTGTAGCTCATCGTGTGAAACGTGTAGAACGAGATCCCGACCGGAAGAATGATCTGCAGCGTGCTGAAAGGAACCTCGGATCCGGTCGATCGGGCCAGCAGTACGAAGTTGTCGATGAAGAAATTGAAGTACTTGAAGTAAGCGAGGAGACCGAGATTTGCGACGAGGCTCAGGATGAGCAGCGTTTTCCTCGGTCCCGGCGCTTCCGTCGATTCGATCCGCTTTGCAAGTTGATAGTCGATGAAGGTGGTTACCAGCAGGGGCAAAACGAAGAGTGGGTTCCACCACATGTAAAAAAAGTAACTCGCGGCGACCAGAAGGACCTTACGCAGGCGGTCGTCGCGGATCGCGGCGAGCGCACCGACCAGCAACGCCAGGAAAATCGCGAAAGCCGGGGTGTGAAAAAGCATCAGCGGCGGCCTTCGAGCGTCGCGGCCAGTTTCGCTGTGAAGACGCGTGCGCCGGCCACGTTTACGTGAAGAGGGTCGGCGAAATCATCGTCGGCGACCCATCGGCTCCCGTCGATGACTTGAAGCCCGATTTGATTCGCGAACGCTCGCAACGCGGCCACTCGACGGTCGTGATCCTCGAGCAGAAGCGCATGGTGGAGAGGTGGCAGCAGGATGATGATGCGTCGCGGTTGCTCAGCGATGTGTTCGAGCAATCGCGCGCGCGAGCGGCTGAGAGTCCTGTGGGGCGGCAGGATTGCAACTGTGGCCAGCACCTTCGAGAAACTGCTTCCATTGAGGCGTGTTTCGTAGGGGCTCGGGAAGAACAGGTCGGAGCGCTCGCGGTCCGGCAGCAGGTCTCTGCGCAGCTTCTGGCGGAGCGAGACATCGGCGAACTGCCGCAGTCCCCAGCGCGCTTGCGACGCGATACGAAGGTGGCTGGCAGTCATGTACTCAGGAGTCAGGTCTCCAAATGCGCGTTGCATCATCACGACATCGGATTGCGCGGGCGTCCAGCCATAGATTCTCATCGCAACACCGATTCGCGGATCACATGGCTTTTCGCTGGCCAGGTCGGGCAATGATACGAACTGAATCACCGTTCCCGTTTCCCTCGCCAAACGCTGGTACAGCAGGATCGCGTGATCCAGGCCCTGTGCGTGCCAGGAAAGGTTGTAAGCAAGGGGAACTCGCGAAAGGGCCGCCGAAAGCTGCCTGGTATCGACGGCCGCCTCGGCTCTACTGTCGCCGAACACGACGAGTGCAGGCCCTGTGTGAACGACGCCCAGCACCGTCGCAATCCTGGAGAGGTCGTTGGGAGTGGCGCGAAAGACTCTCGGAAGTGATGAAATTCCAAGTGCGACTCCGCCGGCAAGCGTGAGCAGCAGGATTGCGCCACGCGCCGCTTCCCTCCGTGGGAGGTCCTGGCCTGGAGTGGTGATCGGCAGATCGGGCAAGCGGCAACAGTTTAACTGCCCTCGCAATACGCATGTTGGAGTCGGCGGTTGATCGAGCCGATGAATCTGGCCGCCGTCACCCGACTCACCAACCGCGGGCCAGCGTCACCGCGCGAAGCCACCGCGAGCGTATGGCCGCGGCCGACTCTCGATCGAGAACGGGATCGAAAGAACGCTCTGCGTACCAGTGGTCATTCAATTCGTCGTCACTCCCCCAGAACCCGATCGCCAGGCCAGCGAGATACGCGGCGCCGAGCGCCGTGGCCTCGGTGATGGCGCTGCGCACCACTCGGATTCCGGCGTAGTCGGACTGGATCTGCATGAGGAGGTCGTTCTGCGCGCCGCCGCCGTCGACGCGCAACTCGTGCAGCGCCATTCCCGAGTCAGCACGCATCGCATCGAGGACGTCACCCGTCTGCAGCGCGATCGCATCGAGCGTCGCGCGAGCAAGATGCGCCGCGGTGGTCCCGCGCGTGATTCCGGTGATGATGCCCCGGGCGTGTGGATCCCACCAGGGAGCGCCGAGGCCTGTGAAGGCCGGGACGAAGATGACGCCGTCGCTGTCAGCGACGGAACCGGCCAGCGATTCGATGTCTGCAGCAGCATTGATGATGCCAAGGCCATCACGCAGCCACTGCACTGCAGCGCCGGTCACGAACACACTTCCTTCGAGGGCGTACTGCAGCGGCTCGTCACCGGCTCGCGCGGCGATCGTTGCGAGCAGTCCGTGTTTCGAGCTGATGACGTGATGGCCGGTGTGCATCACGATGAATGCTCCAGTGCCGTACGTGTTCTTGGCCATTCCCGCTGTGCGGCATCGCTGGCCGAAGAGCGCCGCCTGCTGGTCGCCTGCAATTCCAGCGATCGGAATCCCTTCCGGCAGCGGTAGTCCGGCAGCCGTGACTCCGACAACTTCGCTCGACGAAACTACCTTGGGGAGAAGGGAACGCGGAATCCGGAAGAGGTCGAGCAACTCGTCGTCCCACGCAGCCCGGTGAATGTCGAACAGCAGCGTGCG
Source organism: Thermoanaerobaculia bacterium (assembly GCA_046590585.1). Classification (GTDB taxonomy): domain Bacteria; phylum Acidobacteriota; class Thermoanaerobaculia; order Gp7-AA8; family Gp7-AA8; genus JBKJVD01. The sequence continues at coordinate 8,573 of JBKJVD010000092.1, forward strand.
CGATGCGTTGGTGATGTCAGTGACATGACGCCGCCCACCGGTGAGGTGCCAGACCAGCCAGCTGTCGATGGTTCCAAACGCGAGATGTCCGGCGCTCGCGAGGTCGCGTGCTCCATCGACGTGGTCGAGGAGCCAGCGGATCTTCGTCGCGGAAAAGTAGGGATCGAGACGGAGTCCAGTGCGCGCCGTGATCAGCGGCTCGTGCTCACGCAGTTCGTCGCAGAGGTCCACCGTGCGCCGGTCCTGCCAGACGATGGCGCGCGAAACAGGTTGCCCGGTTCGACGATCCCAGACGACTGTCGTTTCCCGCTGGTTCGTGATGCCGATGGCCTGGATGCGCGCAGCACACTGGAGAGCTTCCGATGCCACAGCGAATTGCGACGCCAGAATCTCGATTGCGTCATGCTCGACCCGGCCCGGCTCCGGAAAGTACTGGGGAAACTCTCTCTGTGCAGCGGCAATGACGTGACCGCGCGCGCCGAAAACGATTGCGCGCGAACTGGTCGTCCCCTGGTCGAGCGCGAGGATCGCATCCATCGAGACAGGGTAGCTGGAGTTCGAGGTTCGGGGTGGTCGCTCCTGATGACACGGATCACGGGCCGCTCCGCCCAACCACGTTATGCCGAGCCAATGACGCGCGTCGTGGCGACTGGGGAGAAGAAACTGGTCTCGTCGGGCATCAATGGCATGGGTGCGCTCCGCGTGTTAAGCGATTCACATTCGAAGGGGAGATGCGAAGTCACGGCGTTCATGCACGATGCCGGTCGTTTCGAAGGAGCCGCGTGCAAGCTGTTTCCCTTCTCCCCGCGGGAGAAGGTGGCGCCGCGCGCCGGATGAGGGGGCGGCGCGAACGTAAGTTGGATCCCTCGCGGATATTCGAAACGCAGTAGATTCCTCAGATTATCACAGAGACTAACCTCGCGTTGCACCGTCTCAGCATGAATCTCGGGTCGACAATGTACATTCGCGTGACCCCTCATCCGGCGCTGCGGCGCCACCTTCTCCCGCGGGGAGAAGGAAGATCGAAGTACCTTCGGAGCGAGAGAGCCGTCGGTCAGCCAACCCTCATAAATACTGGGAGTTTCTTAAAAGCCGGCGTAGCGCGATCGAAGCAACTCAAATCACGGCGCTGTTCCTTTTGCGCCACCCGCCCGCTCGATTGTTCGATCCTCGTATCGCGAGTTCCTTCGCCGCGCTACGCTGCGGCAGCGCTCCGCGCGGCTGCAGCTCCGCCGACTTCAGGATGACGTGGGACGAGTCCGCTCGAACCGTTCAAGTCATCCTCGATTCAACGCGCAACGCCCCGATCGCAGCCTCACTGCCACTTCACGAC
>JBKJVD010000063.1:0-12109 GCA_046590585.1 Thermoanaerobaculia bacterium
GAGCCGTTTCGTGACGATGTTTCAGGGCGAGTGCACTCACTGTCACAAGCTGAGCAGCGCGACCGGTTCGTGGTCGCTGCCCAGCGGTCCGCCGAAGTAAAACGCTCCGACAGATTCACGCGTCATCGGTACCGGCTGAACAAGTGCTTCACGCCGGCAAAACTTCCGACTCGTGTTGCAACGCCACGGCGCTCAGGTGAAACAATGCGTCGATCAGGTCCTTGATGGTCAGGACGCCGATGAGATTGCCTCCTTCCTCGACGACGCAGAGTCCATAAAGCTTGTTGTCGCGGATGACCAGTGCGGCATCGGTGAGGAGTGCGTCCGGCCCGACGACGTGGGGAGTTGGATTCATCACGGTTGCCACCGGCGTCTTCGCCAGCAGGTAATGAACTTCCCAAGTGTCCAGCATCGTCGCTTTCCCGGGCGAGTAGTCCTTCAGCATCCGATCGGTCACCAGCCCCGCCAGGCGGCCATCCCGCATTACCGGCAGACGGCGGATGCCTTTCTCCTTCATCACGTGCATTGCTTCGATGACCGAAGCGCCTTCGTCGATGGTAAAGGGGTTTTCTGTCATCCAGTCTCTGACTGTCTTCTTGTCCATAGCCACCTCAAATACCCAGGAATGCCTTCTTGACGTGCTCGTTGTTGAGCAGTTCGTCGCCAGTACCGGTCAGGACGACCCGCCCACTCTCGAGCACGTACGCACGATTCGCAATGCGGAGTGACTGAAAGACGTTCTGCTCGACGAGCAGGATCGTGACTCCCAGTCGATTGATCTCGGCGATGATCCGAAAGATGCTCTTGACCAGCAGCGGCGACAAGCCGAGTGACGGTTCATCGAGGAGCAGCAGGCGCGGACTGGCCATCAGGGCGCGGCCGATCGCGAGCATCTGCTGCTCGCCGCCTGAGAGGGTTCCGCCCAGCTGCTTCTCGCGTTCTTTCAAGCGGGGGAAGAGCGAGAAGACGCGCTCCACATTCTTCTCGCGGTCCCGGTGGCAGCTTTTCGGGTAGGAACCCATTCGCAGGTTCTCCATCACCGTCATTTCCGGGAAAATCCTTCGCCCCTCGGGAACCTGGATGACACCACGTTCAACGACGTGATGCGTCTGAAGACGGGACAGGTCATCTCCCTCGAATCGAATCGAACCCGTGGCCCACGAGACGAGACGCGAGACATTTTTCAGCGTTGTGCTTTTCCCCGCGCCGTTGCTGCCGACGAGCGTGACGATCTCCCCTTCGTTGACCGTCAGGTCGATGTCCCATAGCACCTGCATGTCACCGTAGGAGAAGCAGAGCTTCTCAATTGCGAGCATCGGGGTCATTGCTCCGCTCCCAGGTAGGCTTCCACGACTTGCGGGTTTTCGACGACTTCCTGCGGAGATCCCTCCGCGAGTTTCTCGCCGGAATTGAGCACGACGATGCGATCGGACAGCCGCATGATCGCTTTCATGTCGTGCTCGATGACGATCTGGGTGATGCCCTGACTCCGGATGTCGAGGATCAGCTGGATGACCTCCTCTCTCTCAGCGGGGTTGAGTCCACCCATCACCTCATCGAGGAGGAGCAGCTTTGGCTTCGTGGCCAGAACGCGCGCGACCTCGAGCCGCTTTCGCTCTCCGATCGTAAGTGCTCCAGCGAGCAGATTCGCTTTGTGTTCCAGTCGGACGATTCCGAGCTGCTCGAAGGCGAGGGTCCGCGCCACCTTCACTGAATTCGTGCGGCAGAGCGCACCGACCACCACATTGTCGAGTACGGAGAGATTCGTGAGCGGACGTACCTTCTGCCAGGTCCGCACCATCCCCAGCCTGCAGACCTTGTCCGGTTTCAATCCATTCATTCGCCGGCCGTTGAAGACAATCTCACCCTTCGACGGTGGGTAGTAACCTGTGATGCAGTTGAAGAGAGTCGTCTTGCCTGCGCCGTTGGGCCCGATCAAGCCCATGACCGTGGCTTCCGGGACCTCGAACGAGACATCGGAGTTCGCGGCGAGACCGCCGAAGAACTTGCTGACGTGCCTGATTTCCAGAATGGTCATGACCGCGCCGCCTTCGGTTTCCGCGCAGCGAATTTCCTGACGAGTCCGAGGACCCCCTCGGGCATGAAGAGAACCGCCACAACGACGAGCACGCCGTAGATGAGCACGTGCGCATGCGCCAGGTTTTCCTTCAAAAAAATACCGACTGCCGACTCCTCGCCGACGATCCCGGCCTTGACCAGAGCGTCGGTGATGAGATTGCTGCGCAACGCTTCGGCCAATGGGACCAGCACCGCCGCGCCGATCACCGGACCGAGCGTCGTGCCGATGCCACCGATGATGCAGATCGTCACGATCTGCACGGAAAGATCGAGCCCGAACACGGTGCTCGGGTCGATGAAGCCGACATACAGCGCGTAAACGCTTCCCCCCAGCGATGTGAGCACCGCCGAGATCCCGAGCGCCGTGTTCTTGTACGCGGTCAGGTTGATCCCGAGTGAATGCGCAGCGTCCTGATCCTCACGGACCGCGAGGAAGAGATAGCCGAGCTTCGAACTCCGAACCAGCCAGCTCACCAGGATGGTGAACAGAGCAAAGAAGAGTGCCGTGTAGTAGAACGGAATCTTGGAGACCCAGTCGGTCACCATCGTGCTGCCGATCATCAGAGGTGGGATCTCCGTGACCAGCACTCCCTCCGCGCCATTCGTAATGTCCTTCAGGTTCAACGCGCAGACGCGGACGATTTCCGCCACCCCGATCGACGCCAGGACAAAGTACGGCCCGCGCAGTCGGAAACAGATCGATCCGATGATCAGTGCCATGGCCAGCGCCAGACCCGCGCCGGCCCAGACGCCAATCCACGGCGCGACCTGCTTGAGTTGAAGCAGAACCATCGTCGTGTACGCCCCGACGCCGAAATACGCGGCATGGCCGACCGAGTACTGTCCCGTGAACCCGCCGAGAATGTTCCAGGCCGAGCCCATGATCACGCTGATGAAAATCAGAATCAGCATGTGCAACAGGTACGTACTTTCGACAAACAGCGGGAGCATCAGCAGCAAGCCAACCGCGAGGACGATCGAAGGAATGCGGATCATGTGTTTGATTTCCCGAACATGCCGGACGGCTTGAACAGCAGGACTACCAGGAAGAGCACGAAGACGACGACTTCCTTCCAGCCCGATCCGAGATAGACACCACCAACGGACTCGGCGATCCCGATCAGCACGCCGCCCAGCGTCGCACCGGGGATGCTTCCCATTCCGCCGAGGACGGTGATGACGAACGCTTTCAGCGTGAACGCGCCCCCGACCTGAGGAAAGATGTAATACGTCGGCGAGATCAATGCGCCAGCGGCTCCAGCCAATGCTGCGCCGAGACCGAAGGCGATCATCGACATCCGTGACACGTTGATTCCCATGAGGCGGGCCGCCTCACGGTCTTGCGCGGTCGCGCGAATGGCCTGACCGGTATTCGTCTTCCTCAGAAACCAGTAGAGCGCCGCCGTGATCACACTGGTGATCGCGAATGAGATGACGAGGGGTGTGGAGATCGAGATCCCCATGATGTTGAAGCTGGCCGAGGAGTACTTCGTCGTCAGGATCTTGTAGTCCGACGTGAAGGCCATCATGATCGAGTTGCTCATGATCAGGCCGAGGCCGATCGTGAGCAGGATCTGGTTCTGTGGCAGAGCTCCCAGGATGCGATTGATGAAGACCTTCTGCAGCAGTGCGCCGAAGAGAAACATCAGCGGCATCGTGATCACGATCGAGATGAACGGATCGATGTTGGCGAGTGTGAACAGGTAGTAAGTCGCGTACATCCCCACCATCAGCAGATCACCGTGGGCGAAGTTGATGACGCGCATCACGCCGAAGATGATCGTCAGTCCAATTCCGATCAGCGCGTAAACCCCGCCAATCAGAATTCCACTGACCAGAGCCTGGATGAGAGTTTCCATGGTGTCGATCCGTGTGGGGCGGCCTTGCGACCGCCCCGTTACGGTTCTTACTTTCCGCCCGCGGCGACTGCGTTCCAGCCGGGGAACGGATAGACCGGCTTCTTCGCCACGTACTGAGGCGGATAGACGGTTTCGTGGACGCCGTTCTGAATCTGCTCGACCAGCATCTGATGACGGTTCTGGTTCGTGTAGCCGTCATAGTCGAGGAACTTGACTTCGCCCATGATCCCGTTCCACTTGCCCTTCTTCAGCAGGTCGCGGGTCTTCTGCGGGTTCAGACCAGATTTCGATGCGGTCTGACCCATGATGATCATCGAAGCGTAAGCCGTCGCTGCGTGATAGGTCGGCTCCTTGCCGAACCGGGTGCGATAGCGTGCTGCAAAATCCTTGGCGCCCGGCCAGTTCACGTCGCCAGTCCACTGCGTGCTCGAGAAAATGTTGTTCGAGATCTGCTGCTCCTTGGCGAATGCCTGCGTTGCGAAGCCCGCGCCGGCGCCGAGAAATGCCTTCGGCTGCAGCCCGATCTCACGCGACTGCCGCATCAGCAGGATCGCGTCGGCAACGTAAGACACCATGAACACGAGGTCCGGATTCTTCGCCTTGATGCCTGCCAGTGTCGAGCGGTAGTCAGGCGATCCCGGGGCGTACGATTCTTCCGCCACGACCGTGATCCCTTTCTTCGCCGCGAATGCCTTGGCGGCCTTCGCGCCGGATGTGCCGAAGTCGGTGTTCTCGTTGATGATTGCGATCGTCTTCGGCTTGCCAAGCGTGGTGACCATGTTCAGCAGGATGGTGGCGTAGTCCGTCGTCGTGGCGCTGAGGCGGAACGTCCACTTCAGGTTCTGCCGGGTGATGTCGTCTTTCGCGGCGACGGGAATGAGAAGCGGCAGCTTGTACTTCTCGGCCAGCCTGGCCAGCGCGCTCGCGCACTTGGAACTGTATGGACCGACCACGCCGACTACGTTGTCGCTCGTTGCGAACTTCTCGAACGCCGCCATCGACTTCTCCGGCTTGCCGGTGTCGTCTTCCTTCACCAGGTCGACGTCGATCCCCTGCTTCTTGAGGTCTTCGACCGCCAGCGTAACGCCGTTGGTAAGGTTCTCACCGATCGGTGCTTCCGGTCCGGTGATCGAATTCACGAAGCCGATCTTTACTTTTGCCCCGTACGCCGACGGGACCAGCAGCGCTACGGCTGCCAGGATCACGATTGCACGTTTCATCGCTCTCTCCTTGTGACTAGTAGTAGTAGACCTGGAACTGGAGGGTGAACTGATTCATGTCGCGTCCGATGGCGGGCGAGAGCCGGGACAACGCAGCCTTGACATTGAAGTTGTTTCCCATCGGGTAGTAGTTCAGACCGACGATGTAGCGCTTCTCATCGCGTGAGGTCTGCGTATCGAAGGTCCGCTGTTCGTAGCGTGCCCAGGGGCCGAACTTCACTTTCTTGAGGTAGGCGCCCCCATCGATGGAGACGATCTGCTGCGTGGCGAGGCCCACCGGTGATCTCTTACCGCCATCAATATTCTGGTACGTCACGGTGCCGATCGCAGAACCGAAGGACGTAGGAATGTCAGCGAAGAGATCGGTCGTGATTCCCGTGTAGTCGACCTGTGAGTCGAGAGCCGCACCGAGCGCGACGATCTTTTTTGTACCGAAGTTGGATCCGGCGTATGACGGAAAGCCGTAGACCTCTTTGTCGAAGAAGTTGTACTGAAGACGGCCGACTTTGCGGAAGGTGTTCTGGTTTCCCTTCTCGCGCATGCCCGATACGACTGCGCCGCGATACTCGAGCCGATCCTTCAGGAAATAGCCCCGAACCATCACGCCCGTGTCGCGCCCGCCGTTCCCGCCCACGGCCGTCGTGGCCATGAACGCGTAGGTGTTGAAGTCGATCGTGAATTCGGAGGGGGCACTCTCCAGTGCATCGCGTGAGGTCGGAACGCGAATGAGCCCGAGGGAAAGGTTGACTGCCTTGCGCGGGCGCCATTCCGCCACCGCGTCGAGAGTCTGGAAGCCCGTATTCGTGGCCTTCGTTCCCGTTGCCGTCGCATTGCCGAGCCGCGAGTTCTCGGTCTCGAAGAAGAAGAACACCGACTTCGTGACCTGTCCACCGATCAGGAAGCGCGTGCGGCGGATCAGGAGGTTCTGCCCGTAGCCACCGACCGCGTTCTGCTGGAAGTCAGCCTGCGGCTGCATCAGAATTCCGAAGCGGATGCTCGCGTCGCCCACCTTGACCTGCAACAGCGTGGACGGGGGAGCAGCCGGCTTCTTCTCGGGCTCCTTCACGGCCTCTTTGACCGGCTCCTTCACGGGTTCTTTCACGGGTTCCGTGACAACGACCTTGACGGGTTCCTTGAGAGCATCACCCGCTGCCACCGTTGACGGCACGCCGACGGGTGCCACCTGTGCAGCCTCGGAAGCTGGTGGAGTTGACGGTGGTGGGTTCTGGTCGGCGAGTGCCGGGAGTGAAAGAGTCCCGGCTACCGTCAATGCGAGGACTGCGACGAAACGAAATGGCCTCATTGGACGAACTCCTTTTTTTACCTGCTGGTTCTGTGGGGAATTTCATCTTCGGCCCGCCCTCGAACGATGGACGTGAGCCGTGCGTCCTCCGATGCGTGATCTGGGAGACGGCCGACTGTGACAGCCAACACCGGCGAATTGAGGGGGCCGGATGTTCGGTTCCTCGGGTTCCTCGGAGTTCCTCGGAGTTCCTCGGTCCTCGGGGGAGGGGGGCCGGGTCTTCGGTTCCGAGTGAACGCCCGGCAGGCCACCCGAGGAACCCCGAGGAACCGGCCTCAGCCCCCCGCGCGCTTTGCGGATACGTAGTAGAGAACGGGCACAGTGAGGCGCGACAGAAGCAGCGACGCCACCTCGCCCGCCATCAGGGAAATCGCCAGACCCTGAAAGATCGGGTCGAACAGCATCACCCCGGCCCCGACGACGACGGCCGCCGCGGTGAGCATCATCGGCCGGAAGCGGACCGCGCCCGCATCGATGACCGCTTCATCGAGCGGCATGCCCTGCCTGAGCCGCAGTTCGATGAAGTCAACCAGGATGATCGAGTTCCGCACGACGATCCCGGCCCCCGCGATGAAACCGATCATCGACGTCGCAGTGAAGAACGCTCCCATCAGCGCGTGCGCCGGAATGATTCCGATCAGCGAGAAGGGAATCGCGGCCATGATCGTGAGCGGCGTCCTGAACGACTGAAACCAGCCGACGATCAGGATGTAGATCAGGATCAGCACGGCTGCGAAGGCCAGGCCGAGATCGCGAAAGACCTCGTACGTGATGTGCCATTCGCCATCCCACTTCATCGCGAAGCGTTCGGTCGACAAGGGCTGTCGGGAGACCAACCGCTCCATCGAGTACCCTTCGGGCAGTCGAAGCTGTTCGAGCGCGCGATTGAGTTTGAGGATCACGTAGACCGGGCTCTCTTCGCTGCCGGCCACATCCGCCGTGACGTAGACCACAGGCATCAGGTTCTTGTGAAAGATGCTCTTCGAAGCGGTCGATTCCTCGATCGCGACGAGGGTACCCAGGGAAACGAGCTTGCCACCGCTCCCGCTCACCTGGAGCGAGCGCAGTGCTTCGACCGAGGAGCGCAGCGCGCGCGGCACTTCGACCCGTATGGCAACTTCCTCGGACTCGCGCTCGTCGTGCAGCGACCCTACCTTCACCCCCGACAGCGCCAGCCGTAGCGACGTCTCGATCTCGCTCTGCGCGACACCGCTCAGCGCCGCCTTCTCACGGTCGACGGTGAAGCGATACTGCAGCTGGTCGTCTTCCACATAGGTATCGACATCGACCACTCCGGCGGTGCGGTCGAAGATCGTCTGGACCTGTTTCGCGATCTCAATCTGTCGCGAGTAGTCCGGGCCGTAAATCTCCGCGACCAGCGTCTGCAGCACCGGCGGTCCCGGAGGCACCTCCGCGATCTTCACGCGTGCGCCGGCCCGCTTCGCGACAGGATCCACGCGACTCCGGATGCGCTTCGCGATGTCGTGGCTCTGCGCGCTCCGCTCGCCCTTCGGCAGCAGGTTCACTTGCAGGTCGGCCACGTTGGATCCACCGCGCAGGAAGTAATGACGCACCAGTCCGTTGAAATTGTAGGGCGAGGCCGTTCCGGCGTAGAGCTGCCAGTTCGCGACTTCCGGGACATCGCTGACCACAGCGCCGATCTCACGCGCCACCCCCGCCGTTCGTTCGAGGGTCGTTCCCTCGGGCATGTCGATGATGACCTGCAGCTCACTCTTGTTGTCGAACGGCAGCATCTTCACGCGCACGACCTTGAACGCGAACAGCGACAGCGCCGCGACCAGCAGGACGGCAACCAGTCCCAGGAATGATCTCCTCCACCGAGTCTCGTGAATGATCCTGGACATGAGCCGGCGGTACATCCGCGTCGACCATCCTTCAGCGACGTGGTCAGCTCCGTCACGAGAGAGCAGACGTCGCGCAGCCCATGGCGTGACCATGAATGCGATGACGAGAGAAAAGAGCATCGCCGCGGCCGCACCGACCGGAATCGGGCGCATGTAAGGACCCATGAGCCCGCGGACGAAGCCCATCGGCAGAATCGCCGCGATGACCGCAAACGTGGCCAGGATGGTCGGGTTCCCGACCTCAGCCACGGCGTCAATCGTCACCTCCCGCAACGAACGATCGCGGTTCCCGGGCAACCGGTAGTGACGCACGATGTTCTCGACGACCACGATTGCATCGTCGACGAGGATGCCGATCGAGAAGATCAGCGCGAAGAGCGTCACCCGATTGAGCGTGTAGCCGAACATCTGGAACACCGCGAGCGTCAGGGCGAGCGTGACCGGAATGGCAATGGCGACGACGCCTGACTCCCGCCATCCGAGCGCCAGCCCGATGAGGATGACGACCGAAATCACAGCCAGCAGCATGTGAAAGAGGAGCTCGTTCGACTTATCGGCCGCGGTCTCTCCGTAGTTCCGCGTCACCTCGACCTTGACGTCCGCCGGAATGATCACACCGCGTAACGTTTCGATCTTCTTCTCAACCAGCCGGGTCAGCTGGGTCGCGTTCGAGCCTCTGCGCTTCGCAACCGAGATCGTCACCGCCGGGCGAACGGAATCGCGACCTCCGGAGAACACATAGTCGGCCGGCTCCTGGGGCCCGTCGACGATCGTGGCGACGTCGCCGAGTTTGATGGTGCGCGCATTCGTCGTGGCGACGACGATTCGCTTCGCGTCATCCACATCGCGCACGAACCCGCCAGTCTTCACCAGGAACTCCCGATCTCCCGACGCGAACGCGCCGCTGCTGCTCTCGCTGTTCGCCTGCTGCAGCACCATCGCGATCCGGGCCGGGGCAATGCCGTAAGCCGCCAGCTTCGCCGGATCGATCTGAACCCGCAGTTGCCGCCGCGTGCCGCCGATGATCGTTACCTCGGACACATTCGCGACCTGCTTGATTGCCGTCTGCAGTTCCGCTGCAATACGACGCAGTGCGAAGTGATCGTAGCGGTCGCTCGATAGCGTGAAGGCGAGGACCGGTACGTCGTCGATCGATCGCGGCTTGACCAGTGGGCCAATCACGCCGGACGGAACGCGGTCCGCGTTCGCCTGCAGTTTCTTGTTCAGCCGCACCAGCGCGTCTTCTTCGTTCTCGCCGACTTTGAAGCGCACCACGGCCATCGAGATCCCGGGGGATGACGTCGAATAGATGTATTCGACGCCCGGGATCTCCCACAACAGCTTCTCCATCGGCGCAGTGACGCGCTGTTCGATCTCTTTCGGTGAAGCCCCCGGCATCTCGAGGAAGACGTCGATCATCGGAACGACGATCTGCGGCTCTTCTTCGCGTGGCAGGAGCATCACGGCGCCGAAGCCGATCGCGATCGACGCAGCGATGACGAGCGGCGTCAGCTTGGACTCGATGAACGAGCCCGCGAGTCGCCCGGCGATTCCCCGCCGGTCGCGGCTCATGCGCCGCTCCTCACGACCATGCCGTCACGAACGCGCGCCGGTGCAGCGACGATTTTCTCGCCAGCATTCAGCCCGGAGAGAACCTCCACATGCAGCCCATCAACGACGCCCACCGTGATGAGACGCATCGATGCAACCTGGCCGGCGCCGACGACGAACACGCTGTTGAGCTGTCCGCGACGTACGAGCGCCGACAGCGGCACGGTAACCGCCGTGCGGGTGCCGATCGCGAATGACACCTGGACGTACGTGCCGGAGCGGAGCGGCCGTTCCAGCTGGAGTTGCACGAGCGCCGATCGGGCGCCGGAATCGACGGAGGGCTGCACTCGGGTTACCCGCGCGCTGAGGTGCTGATCGCCGGCCTCGACGCTGGCCTGGTCGCCAACGCGAACGGTGACGTTCTCGGGCACGTTCGCATCGACGCGCGCGGCGCGTTCCGCTTCGATCGTGATCAGAGGCACGCCCGGGCCGGCCTGGGCACCGGGATCGACGAAGCGGGCGGTGACAACGCCGTCGATCGGCGCGCGCACGCTGCTATAGGCGAGGAGGGCTTCTGCCTGCTCCGCAGCAGCTCGCGCCTCGCTGCGCCGGGCTTTCAGCCGCGATAGCTCAGCCTGCGCGGCGGTGCGTCGTGCGCGCGCTTCGCTGAACTCCTGCTCACTCACCGATTTCCGCTCATGCAACGCCTCAAAACGGCGCCAGGTGCTCTCCGCGAGTTCGGCGTTCGCCGCTTGTGCATCGATCGCCCGCTCCGCTTCCTGGGTTCCAGCCTTCGCTCGGTCGAGTTGCGCGCGCCCTTCGCGCGCATCGATCTCCACCAGCACCTCTCCGGCGCGCACCCGATCCCCTTCCGCGAAGCGAACGCGGACGACAGTTCCCACAACGTTCGCCGCGAGCGTGCTGGTAGTCGATGAACGCACGGTGCCAGCGACGGCATGGAGGATCGGCAGCGAGGCACTCTCCACCACAATCACTGGCGCTTCCACGGTTGGATGGGGCTCAGCTTTCTCCGGATGACTGCACCCGCCGAGAAAGACTGTCAGGAGCGCGCAGGCGACAGTGACTGCAGTGGATCTACATGAAGGGCTGAACATCGTCGAGGTCTCCAGTGGCACGCAGCAACTCGGCATGCGCGATGAGGCTCTGGTACTGCGCGGCCAGCAATTCGAATCGCGCAGAGACGAACTCAGTCTGTGCGCGCAGGTGTTCGGAGATGGTGGTGAGTCCCTGCTCGTAGCGATCGCGAACGATCCGCGCGGCGGCCTGAGCCTGTCCGACTGCAGCCGACGCGACGGTGACGGTCTCGCGAGCGGCCCGCTGCCGGTGCCACGCTGCGACGATCTCCATCGTCACTGCGTCACGGGCGATTGCCTCTCCCGCACGGGACGCGTCGATTTCAGCGCGAGCAGCACCGATCCTCGCAGGTCTTGCGCGATCGAAGAGATCGAGCGAGATCGCGACTCCCCCGGTGTGGTCGGAACTGCGCCGCCCGAATGTCGAGCCACTCGCCCCGATCGTGGCAAAGGCATCCACTCGCGGCAGCGCCGCTCCCCGCTCCATCCGAAGTCGCGAGGTCGCATCGGCCGTCCTGATCGACGCGATTCGTACAGACGGACTGCGGTCCACGGCGCGAGCGACGGTTTCATCGAGGTCCGTCTCAACGAAGCCAGGGGTCGGCAGAGATCCCGCGAGCGCCATGGACTCTCCTCGCGGCTTCTGGAGCAGCGTGGCCAGCGCCGCACGCGCGATGGCCAGTTCGCTTTCCGCATCGATGAGGCGCTTGCGGAATGACGCAACTTGAACGTCTGCAGATAACGCGTCGGACTCGACGAGCAGTCCCTGATCGAATCGATCCCGCGTCGCCCGGGCGTCTGCTTCGGCCGCGCCGACTGCTTCCTTCGCTGCGACCAGTTTCGCTTCTGCCACGATGACCCCGTAGAACCGGGCCACCGCCTGCGAGCGCACTCGTTGCCGCACATCTTCGAGTTCGACCTCCGCCTGGCCGACGGCATGACGACTCTGGCGGATCCCCTCGGACGCACGGAAACGGTCAAATATCGCATAGCGCCCGGTGAGCGAAGCGCGGTAATTGGTCAACGCGTCAGGCGCATTCAGGAACGCCGGGTCGAAGTGGCGCGCCGCGAACCCGCCCTGCTCGAGCAGTGACCCGAAGACGAACACGGGATTGTTCCCACGCATGGCGCTTTCGCT
>JBKJVD010000171.1:0-16857 GCA_046590585.1 Thermoanaerobaculia bacterium
ATTCAGCATTACTCAACATTCAGCATTCAGCATTCAGCATTCAACATTTGCCTCTAATCATGCCCCTCTCGACGATCTGGCCCGCTCTCGAGGCGATTGCACGCGACGAGCACGTCGTGCGGATTGGTGCGAGCGATCTCGACGATGTGCACGCGGAAGTATTTGCGCGATGGATCGAGAGCGGGCGCCACGCGTCGATGCATTACCTCGAGAAGAGCGTGGCGGTGCGCTCGAATCCGCGGGAGCGCTATCCCTGGGCGAAGTCGGTGATCTCGATTCTCGTTCCGTACTCATCGACGCGGCCGGATGCACCGCCGGGAGCGCTCAGTCATCACGTGGCCCGCTATGCGCTGGCAGATGACTATCACGACGTGCTGGACCGCATCCTCCGGCGTTTCGAGGAAGTGATCCTCCGTGCCTATCCCGAGGCGAAATCGTGGCGCTACGTCGACACCGGCCCGCTCTCCGACCGCGCGTACGCAACGCAGTCGGGACTGGGATGGATTGGCAGGAACTCGATGCTCATCAACGAGCAGATCGGGTCGTACGTCTTCATCGGCACGCTCGTCACGTCGCTCGAGAACGACATCGCATCCGACCCTGTGTTCGACCGATGCGGCACCTGCACGCGCTGCGTCGACGCCTGCCCGACGGACGTCATCCGTCCGGACCGCACCGTCGATTCCACCGCGTGCATCAGCTACCTCACGATCGAGCATCGCGGTGAGATCGAGCCTTCGCTAGCCCACAGGCTCGAGGGCAACGCGTTCGGCTGCGACATCTGCCAGGAAGTCTGTCCCTGGAATCGCGAGCCCGAGAAACCGCATCCCGACTTCGTTCCGCGCGATGACTATCGGGCCACCCCGGTGAGCGATCTGCTCCGATTCGAACAGGAGCAGTTCTCTGCTCTCTTCCGCCGGAGTGCGATCAAGCGGCCGAAGCTCGAAGGAATGAAGCGCAACGTTCGCGCAATCCTGTCGAACGATTGATGCCGGTATGCCCGCGCTGCAGGATCGCGGCTACGATCAGCGCGGGAGAAGGAACGCCCGTCCGACGATGGTGGGATCGATCGAGCGGTCGAGGTACTCCCACACAGCGACAGCGTCGGGATGGTCAACGATATCGGGCGCGAGGTTTCTCGTCCCCGGATCCGCGATGACGATGCGCGCGCGTCGGTACCAGTGCATCGCCTCTTCGGGATTGAGCCGCAGCTCTTCGCGAACACCGCGAACCAGCAGGTACTGCTCCGGATCGATATTTGACCGATCGATCTCGTGAAACTGCGGAGCAAGCTGCCGGGCGCGCGCCCGGATCACCCGCAACTTCAAGCGCAGTGAGTGCGCGTCGATGACGCAGCGATGCTCCGCTCCGAGGTGGCCGATCACCAGTCGCAGCGGATCGGCGCGACCGTCGATCTGCAGGCCGGCACGCCACATCTTCATGCCCTCTGTGCTGTTCGATTTCAGTGTCGTCCACGCAACACGGGCGTCGAAGGAAAAACTCATGGAGAGTTTCGGGAGGTCGAACGTGAGTGTCTCGACTGCGCCGAGGTTCGGCTCGAGAGCCGATTCGATGCGCACGCCTCGGGCTGCGATGTCTTCAATCGACGCCGGCTGGCCTGCGAACTGAGCATGGAGGGAGGGCGTGATGACGAAACGATCTACCGAGCGAAGTTCTTCGATCCGGCTGGTCCGTTTCATCTCGTGAAGCTGGTCGAGCAGACTCGTCATCGCCGCGTCGCTCGACAAGGCGCGCAGGCCGGACACGAACTGCCCCGGCGTGGAACCATCGGCCTGGCTCCAGACGACGACGGATTCCACCATGACCGGGCTGATTCGATCGTTGAGCGCAATGCGCAACGCCTTCTTCGTTCCGGTCGGCAATGACGATTCATGACGAAAGCGCGCACCACCCAATGACAGATCGCAAATCCGGATCGGCGAATCGCCGAGGATCGCGGGAACCGCCGGCTGGAGCAGAAAACGCTCCGCCCTACGGAGACTACTGGCCACAGGTTCAATCATGAGGTCGGTTGTGTGCTCACAGCTTACGACTCCATCCCGCAGGTTCGCAAATGCAACGCCCTTATTCAACGAGGGGCACCACTCGAATTGGTGACCCGCCTCGCGTCAGCGGAGTGCGGTTCAACGCTCCTAATCGCACTGCTTACAATGAGGCTGGCGGGCGTCCCCGCCCGTCGTGCGCCGCAGCGCACTGCCCCGTCGAGAACTCGCGACGCCGGACATTGCAACAGGGCACTGGCCGGCCCGGGCGCCGTCCAGCACGGGCGGGGACGCCCGCGAGCCACAGAATCAACGTGGTCATCCTCGCGTCCTGCGAACGTCAACGACAAGTCAGAACGCAGAAGTCAGAATCCAGAAGTGAGAAACGAGTCCAAGGCCAACCAAGAGTGCCTCTTTTCTCAATTCTTCATTCTGACTTCTGCATTCAGCATTCGGCCTCACCTCCGGCCCGCTGCCGTTCGCGTCTCCAAAACTCGAGACGTCGTGAGCGCGAAGGGCAGTGGGTCAGCTGCGAGGCGGAGCGAGGGCGAACGGCGAGGCATGGTTCCTCTACGTCGAGGCCGTTCGCCCGAAGCGACAACGAAGCAGATGGCCTGCTGCCGTTCGCGCGTCAAACGAGCTCGATGATCATGGCGGCTGCTTCGCCGCCACCAATGCAGATTGCCGCAAGCCCGCGCTTGAGGCCGCGGTCGCGCAGTGCATGGATCAGGGTCACGATGAGACGCGCTCCGCTGGCGCCGATGGGATGCCCGAGGGCGACCGCGCCTCCGTTGACGTTGATCTTGTCGTGAGAGATGTCGGCATCCTTCATTGCGGCCATCGCCACTGCGGCGAAGGCTTCATTCACTTCCACGAGGTCGATGTCGGCCATCGTGAGGTTTGCGCGCTCGAGCACGAGTTTGATGGACAGGGCGGGCGCGGTGGTGAACCACTCCGGATCCTGGGCCGAACTGGCCTGGGAGACGATGCGTGCGAGCGGCTTGAGGTTGTTCTTCGCGGCAAACTCGGCCGAGGTCACGACGACGGCTGCTGCTCCGTCGTTGATCTTCGACGAGTTCGCGGCGGTGACCGTACCGCCGTCTTTCTTGAATGCCGGGCGGAGCGTTCCCATCTTGTCGAGCGGGGCCGAGAACGGCTCCTCATCGTCGACCACGAGCGAAGTCCCTTTCTTGCCGACGATTTCGACTGCTGCGATTTCTTCCTTGAACTTGCCGCCCTTCACTGCGTCCTGCGCGCGACGGTACGACTCGCGGGAGAAATCGTCCTGCTGTTCGCGCGTGAATTCGAACTTCTCCACGCAGCTCTCGGCGCAGCTTCCCATGTGCTTGTCGCCATACGGATCCCACAGGCCGTCGTGGATCATCATGTCGACGACCTTGCCATTTCCCATGCGGTAGCCGGTGCGCGCCTGGGGCAGGATGAAGGGAGCGTTCGACATCGACTCCATTCCGCCCGCTACAGCGAGATCGTATTCGCCGCAGCGGATGTCGTTCGCGGCGTACATGATCGCCTTCATTCCCGAACCGCAGACCTTGTTCACCGTGACCGCTCCGGCCGAAACCGGAATCCCCGCGCCGATTCCTGCCTGGCGTGCCGGGGCCTGGCCAACGCCACCCTGCAGCACGTTTCCCATGATGACCTGCTGGACCATGTCGGGTGAGACACCGGCGCGTTCGAGCGCGGCCTTGATCGCCAGCGATCCGAGTTTCGGGGCCGAAAGCGAGGAGAGAGTTCCGAGAAACGAGCCGATCGGCGTGCGGGCGGCTCCGACAATGACGATTTCCTTCATGAAAGCTCCTTGATGGTGGGCGGTGAGATGACCTCAACCGGAGCCTATCGTATCTGAATGGTGTTCGAAGGCAGAAGGCAGAAGGCAGAAGGCAGAAAAGAGTCAAACCCTTCCGCGGCCCTTTGATCAACTGTGACTTCCGCCTTCCGGTTTCTGGTTTCTGGTTTCTGGTTTTCTTCTGCCTTCTGCCTTCTGCCTTCTGGTTTTCTGGTTTTCTTCTGCCTTCTGCCTTCTGCCTTCTGCCTTCCGGTCGGGGTTGCCGAAATCAATCGAAGGCGGCTAGAATCCGCCGACCCACCGTCGGGACACGTCCGTCCTGACTCAATACAGGAGCAACTCAATGTCCGTCACCTCCATCACCGATCGTCGGATCCATGTCCAGCCGGCTGAGGTCCATTCCGTCCTGTCGCGGCACATGCTGGCTGATGGGTATGAGATCGTCATGGATCTCAAGAAATCCAGGGGCTCGTGGCTGTTCGACTCGCGCAGCGGTCGTTACATCCTCGACTTTTTCACGAATTTCGCCTCCTGCCCGATCGGATACAACCATCCGAAGATGGACACGCCTGAGTTTCGCGAGCGGCTCGCCGATGCGGCGATGAACAAGCCGGCCAATTCGGATATCTACACCACGCAGATGGCCGAGTTCGTCGAAACGTTCGCCCGCGTGGCGGTTCCGCCTTCGCTCAACAAGCACATGTTCTTCATCGAGGGCGGCGCGATGGGGATCGAGAACGCGCTCAAGTCTGCCATGGACTGGAAGATCCGGAAGAATCTCGCGAAGGGCGTCACGGGAGAAAAGGGGACGCAGATCATGCATCTCCGCGAGTGCTTCCACGGACGCAGCGGTTACACCCTTTCGTTGACCAACACAGCTGACCCGCGCAAGACTCAGTACTTTCCGAAGTTCGACTGGCCGCGCGTGGAGAATCCGAAGCTGCGCTTCCCCCTGACGCCGGAGTCGCTCGCCGATGCCGAGCAGCGAGAGGCCGCGACCATTGCGCAGGCAAAGCAGTTTCTCGCCGATCGCAAGGACGAAATCGCCGCGTTCATCATGGAGCCGATTCAGGGCGAAGGCGGCGACAACCATTTCCGCCCCGAGTTCTTCCGGGCCATCCGCCAGCTGTGTGATGAGAACGAAATGCTCCTGATTTTCGACGAGGTTCAGTCAGGCGTCGGCATCACCGGGAAGATGTGGTCGTTCCAGCACTACGGCGTCGAGCCGGACATCTTCTGTTTCGGGAAAAAGACCCAGGTCTGCGGCTTCGCATCAAACGATCGCATCATGGAACTGGCGGAGAACGTCTTCACGGTTTCCTCGCGCATCAACTCCACCTGGGGTGGCAACCTGATCGACATGGTCCGCGCGCAGCGCTACTTCGAGATCATCGAAGAAGAGAAGCTCGTCGAGAATGCCGCGAAAGTCGGCGCCTGGTTCCTCGGCGAACTCGAGCGGTTCCAGCAGGAGTATCCGAACCTCGTTTCCAACGTGCGCGGCCGCGGCTTCATGGTGGCGTTCGACCTGCCGAGCGGCGAACTCCGCGACAAGGCGCTCAACACGTTCATGGCCCACGACGTGATGGTGCTCTCCTCCGGCCACTTCTCCGCGCGCTTCCGCCCGCCCCTCAACCTTTCGATGGAAGAGGCAGCCGAGGCGATCAAGCGGATGGAATCGAGCATCAAAGAACTCGCGTAGATTCAACGATTCGTCAGCTCGAAGGCAGGCCAGCCCGGATTGGCCTGCCTTTTTTTGTGTCGCGCATGTCGATGAAGTGCCGCCGCCCGCGAGCCGGTATGATCGCGATGTGCCGCCGAGCCTCGAAATCTTCCTCGCCGCTGCGATTCCCATCGCTGCATTCGCCTGGATCAGCGGCCGATACGCCTCGCTCCGCCCGCTCCGGTTGACCGCAGTTCTCGTCACCTGCCTCTGGGCCGCGCCGATGGTGCTCACCTCGTCGACGGACGTCTCGCTCGATTTCCTGGCGGAGGAGTTTCCAAATCGCGCGACGCCGGGTCCCCGCGGCTTGACGAAGAACCCCCTCATCAATGACGTGGTGCTGCAGTTCCTGCCATGGCGTGAAGCGGTTCGTCAATCGATCCTCGCTGGCGAGTTGCCTCTGCTCGATCGCGCTTCGGGAGGAGGCACGCCGCTGCTTGCGAATCCGCAGGCCGGGGCGTTCTATCTACCCAATCTGGTTGCGCTGCCGTTATCGACGTTTGGGTGGCCGCTTTTCGTGTCCGTGACGAAGCTGTTGATCGCCCTGAGCGGCACGTTTCTGTTTCTGCGACGATGCGAATCGAGTGAGGCGGCCGCGCGCTTCGGTGCGATCGCGTACGCCTTCAGCACCTTCACCGCGGCGTACCTCATGTTCCCGCATACGAACGTGACGACGCTCTTCCCGTGGCTCCTGCTCAGTATCGATGGTGTCATCGACGATCCAGGTCCTCGCACGATCGCGAGCGGGGCGTTCGTCACAGGTCTGGTGTTGATTTCGGGTCACCCCGAGTCGGCCTTTCATTGCGCCATGGCGGCGGTTCCTTACGCCCTTTACCGCGTGGTGTCGTCGGGGGCTTACACCGCACTTGCGCGACTGGCCCTCACCGCGTTCCTTGCGGCGGGTCTTTCAGCCGTGGCATTGCTGCCGTTCATCACATACCTGCCACATGCGCAGCGGCTTCATGACATCGCGTCGTCGCCCGGATTTCTATCCACCCCGCCGCTCGATCGCGCTGCGATGGTGACCTTGCTGATCCCGAATTACTACGGCAACCCGCGAGTGCACAACTATCGTCACGCGCTCAACTTCAATGAACTCTCCACGCAATACGCCGGCCTGGCGACGCTCGCCCTTGCCATTCTCGGCCTGCTCACGCGGCGCAGGCATCGCGTGTTCTGGATGATCACGGCGGCCCTCTCCTTCATGCTCGCGAATCAGCCCCCGGGGATCGCATCCATCCTCGAGCGCGTTCCGCTGCTCGACATCACCGCGCATGGACGCATGCGTTTCATCTTCACGTTCGCGCTGGTTGTGCTTGCGGCCTTCGGCTTCGACACGCTGCGCGAGCGGGCACGCGCCCGAACCATGATCGGAGTTTCACTCCTGGTGCTGGTGATCGGAATTTGTCTCCTCTCCTACCCGGCGTTCGCGGCCGTGGGTGTGAGACGACTGATCTTCTTCACCGAAGCAGGTGCGCTCGCGAGCGTTGCCCTGTTGCTCGCCTTTCCGCGCGTGCCTCGCGCACAGGCGATCCTCACCGGGCTGCTGGTGGCGGATCTCTTCTCTATCACGGGTTACTACAACCCGGCGGTGGGAGCAATCTATGACTACCCGAGCACGCCGATGACGCGCGCGCTACTCACGCCGGTCACGGATCGATTCGTCGGAATCGGACGAGTGATGATGGCGAACATCGCCGTGTTCCATTCTGTCGAGGACATCCGGCCGCACGACCCGATGGCGTTCCGCCCCTACGGAGCGCTGCTCGACGCTGCCGGCTTCGACCGCTCGCACTACTTCGGTCGCTTCAACACGCTGCCTCCTCGGGTACTCCTCGACTTTCTCGGCGTCAGCCGAGTCGCGGCGGCTCCCGGCAGCACGTTCGATCTGCCGATCGGATATGCGGGAGCGGATGGTGTGGTGTTCATGAATCCGACAGCGCTGGCGCGCTTTTTCGTTCCCCGAGCCGTCGCCGTCAGCGGCGACCCCGCGCGTGCGCTCCTGGCGAGCAACGACGCACTCGTCGTGCATGCAAGCGCGGCGCAGCCGCTCGCTCGCGCGGTCATTCAACTGGAACGCTATTCGCCCTCTGCGTCGCAAATGCATGTCACAGCCACTGGCGAAACACTCATCGCCAGCAGCGAGGTGGCTTTGCCAGGATGGACGCTGAAACGAAACGGCGCAGAGTGGCCGCTCGAACAGATCAACGGAGGATTTCTGGCGTGGCGCGCGCCCGCCGGTGAGAGTTCGTACACCCTTCGCTACACATCGCCCGGCCTGCGGTCCGGCGCGGCCATCAGCATGATCGCGCTGCTGCTGGTGCTCGCTCTCCGCTGGCAGAAGCAGAGAAAACTCCAGTAGCGAGAAAAGCGTCGCGGGGTTAGCGTTCGGCGAGTACGCCGGTGCCCTGAGGGTCGCTCTCCCACCTGGAGTGAGGTTTGTGGTTCTGTACGATCCAGCCCCAGAGCAGTTCCCCATACCCCCGCGCCACGATCCCGTGCCGCTCGTAGAACGGTCCCAGCTGTCGCTGCAATCGCGAGAGGTTGTAGAACGGCACGCCGGGAAAGTAGTGATGCTCTAGATGCAGGTTCGAATGGAGGTAGACGGTGTTCCAGAACCACGACGCCTTCATCAGTGTCGACCACTGCGCAGGATCGGACGGATCGATCGAATAGTGCTGCCCGAGACGGTTCAGCGCGAATGCGATCGGGAAGACGAAGAAGACCGGCACCACATAGAGCTTGAAGGCCAGCCACGGACTTCCGATCAGGGCGATTCCAGCGAGGATCGAAAGCTGAAAGAGGATCGTCGCCACCCGTTCCCGGGCGATCTTTTTCCTCAGGTCCGGCGCATACGACTCCGTTTCGCGCGCCGCAGCGCGGAAGTAAATGGCGAAGAGCACCGGGGTGAAGTAAAGCAATTTTAGCCAGCGTGAGTTCCGCTTCGGCGAAAGATAGTGCCGTTTCGGATCGTGGTCATCCGAGCCGAGTTCGGCATGGTGATCGAGATGCCATTTCGTGAATTGAGAGGCCGAAATGCCGCTCGGCATCGCATAGAGCAGTCCAAGGATCCGGTAAGTGCCCGGGCCGGCGCGCTCGAGGACGGCGCGATGTACGACCTCATGCAGCAGCACGGTGAAATTGAAAATGCAAAAACCGGCCACGACTGCGAGTGGAAGCCAGAGGTACCAGACGTGAAGCAGAGCAATTCCGGTCCCGGCCGCAAGCAGTACAGCGACGAGTGATGAAGCGATCAAGCCATGCAGCAGCGGTCGCTTCCGGTGCAGGTCTCGAAGTACCTCACCAGAAACCTCCCGCGCCAGCTCGCTCTTGAGCTCAACCGCGTGGTCGGAGTAGTACGCCATCGCGGAGATGAACAGCCCCCGAACGCCGAAAATTCGGTCTCGAAAGGAGAAGGCGGCAGGAGAAACCAGAAACCAGAAACTAGAAGGCAGAAGGCAGAAGGCAGAAGGCAGAAGGCAGAAACCAGACGGCAGACGGCAGACGGTAGAAACCAGAAGGCAGGGGAGAAAGCGACGGGTCAGGGCACGAAGCAAGAGGTCAAGGGAAAGAAGTGGAGCGGGAGATAGCTCAGGTGCTCGAGGATGCAGACGAGGATTTGACTCATCCTGACTCCTCCCCCTTCGCCTCCCGCCTCACCGCTTTCCGTTCCCCCTTTCTGCCTTCTGCCTTCTGCCTTCTGCCTTCCGCCTTCCGCCCACGCCCACGCCCACGCCCACCGACCAAGGCATATAATGCCGTCTCGAGTCCCGAACCTGATACGCGGAGAGTGCATGTCGGTGGCAGAAGAGGAATCTGCATCTGAGCGTGACGTTGTCCTGGCAGTCGATGACAACGAGCAGAACCTCCAGTTGCTCCAGGAATACCTCTGGTCGTGGGGGTACGAAGTCGTGGTGGCGCGGGACGGTCACGAAGCGCTGGAGCTCTACCCCACCCACAGTCCATCCATCATCGTGCTCGACGTCATGATGCCGAACATGGATGGCTACGAGGCCTGTTCGCGGATCAAGGCCGATCCGGCCGGCCGGCAGATCCCGATCCTCATGCTCACCGCGTTGACTGGAACGGAAGACAAGATCCGGGCCCTCGAGTGCGGTGCAGACGACTTCCTGAACAAACCGATCAACCGCGACGAACTGCGCACCCGGATCCGCTCGCTCATCCGCATCCACAACCTCCGCCGCGAACTCGACTCGAGCGAGAACATCATCCTCACGCTAACGACCGCGCTCGAGAACAAGGACGCGCGCACGGGCGGGCATCTGCATCGGGTGGCGTCCTACTCCGCGCGGCTCTGCGACAAACTCGGACTGACCGGACCGGAACGCGAAACGATCGTGAAGGGAGCCATGCTGCACGATGTCGGCATGATCGGAATCCCCGAGGAACTGCTCCACCTCGATGTGCTGACCGAGGCGCAGCAGGCCATCGTCGCCAGCCACACCACCATGGGATTCTCGATTCTCGAGCCGATGCGCACATTCCGCGCGTTCCTGCCGATCGTCCGCTGGCACCACGAACGAATGGATGGCAAGGGCTACCCGGACGGTCTCGAGGGCGAAGAAATCCCACTCGAAGCGCAGATCGTCGGGATCGCGAATCGCTTCGACGACATTCATCACGAGGGAGGAGTGCCGGAGGAAACAGCGGTCGAGACGCTGCTGGCCGAAGCGAAGGGCGGAGCGCATGACCTCGACCTGGTGCACCTGTTCGCCGCCTCGCTCCGCGATGAGACTGCCGCGCCGGTCGCGACGCGCCACATCAGCACCCGGCCCCAGCCCCGTCCGCGCGTGCTCTGCGTGGATGACAGCAAGCTGAATCGCGACCTGATCATCGCCACACTCGAGGAAGCGGGCTACGACGTCACGCTCGCCGAGCATGGGCGCGCAGCGATGGAACAGGTGGCGCGCGGCGAATTCGACGTCGTGCTGCTCGACCTCGTGATGCCGGTGCAGGATGGGACCGAGACGCTTCGCCTGCTGCGCCTCGACCAGCGATTCGAGTTCCTGCCGATCATCGTCCTCACATCCCATCGCAACGCCTTGATGCGACAGGAAGCGATCCTCGCCGGCGCGGACGACTTCATCAACTATCCACTCAACCGCCTCGAACTGCTCACGCGAATCCGCTCGCTGCTCCGGATGAAGGACTATCACTCCGACCTCGAGGAAACCCAGAACGTCATCTGTGCGCTGGCCCTGGCTCTCGAAGCCAAGGATGCGTACACCCGCGGTCATTCCCAGCGCGTCGGTGATCTCGCCCAGTCGTTCGCCCTGCACCTCGGGCTCGACGGAGCGGACGCGGAACGCATTCGCGTTGCAGGCCTCCTGCACGACATCGGCAAGATCGCGGTTCCGGAAGCACTGCTGAACAAAGCCGGTCCGCTCACCCGCGAAGAATTCATGCGCGTGATCGACCATCCTGTGATCGGCGAAGAGATGGTGCGTCCCCTGCTCACGCTCAGCCGCGTTCTTCAACTCATCCGCCATCATCACGAACGTTACGACGGTCGTGGTTATCCCGATGGGTTGCTCGGACTGGGCATCCCCTACGAAGTGCGCCTGCTTTCCATCGTCGACGCCTACGACGCGCTCACGTCCCATCGCGCCTATCGCCCCGCACCTCTGACCCACGAAGCAGCGATCGGCACACTGCGGCGGGAAGCAGCCGGCGGCAAGTGGGATCCCGACATGGTGACGGCCTTCTGCGTCATGCTCGGCGACACCGGTCCCGACTGGGCCAGCATCGCGCAGCCGGTACCGACTCTCCGTCTGGCGTGATGCCGGGGACTGAGGGGGTGAGCAATCGTTTGAACTGCTACACTTCCCAGCCCTAAGCGCTCTGATGCTCGTCTTTCACGACTCCCTCAAGCAGACCGATCTTCCCCGCCGCTGCGTGGCCACGATCGGCAATTTCGACGGCATGCACGCTGGCCATCAGGCCATCATCCGTGGCATCGTCGAACGTGCCCGGGAACTGGGCACAACCTCGGCCGTCATCACGTTTCATCCGCATCCGCTGTCGGTCGTGGCGCCCGATCGCGTGCCGAAACAGATCCTCACCCTGTCGCAGAAGGAAGAGATCCTCCGCGAACTGGGAGTCGACGCGCTGCTGATCGTCCCGTTCTCCCACGAATTCTCGCGCTGGACCGCAGATCAGTTCATCGAGGACTTTCTGGTGCGCACCCTCCAGGTGGTCGAAGTAAGGATCGGTGAGGACTTCTGCTTCGGGGCGGGACGCGAAGGAAATCTCCAGAAGTTGCGCGACGTCGGGGCACGTCACGGATTCGCAGTCGAAGGGGTCGGCGAAGTGCGCATCCGCAACGTGCGCGTCTCCAGTTCCCTCGTGCGCGAGGCAATCGGGCGCGGGCTGATGCGATCGGTCAACCTGGCACTCGCCCGCACGTACTATCTCGAAGGTCCGGTCGCGACCGGACGCCGTCTCGGGCGGAAACTCGGCTTTCCGACGGTCAACCTCGACCCCGCCAACGACCTGTTCCCCGGCTCGGGCGTCTACATCACGACCGCCCGCTTCAATAGCTTCGCGCGCACGTTCGAGGGCGTCACCAACATCGGCGTCCGGCCGACGCTCTACGA
The DNA here is from genome assembly GCA_046590585.1 of Thermoanaerobaculia bacterium. GTDB lineage: Bacteria > Acidobacteriota > Thermoanaerobaculia > Gp7-AA8 > Gp7-AA8 > JBKJVD01. The sequence goes on from JBKJVD010000171.1 coordinate 12,148, forward strand.
GAACTACGCGACGACGATCGAGACGCACATCCTCGACTTCGATTCGAACGTCTACGGCGACACGGTCCGTCTTTACTTTCACAAGCTGCTGCGGCGCGAGCAGCAGTTCCGCTCCGCTCTGGAACTGACCAACCAGATCCGGGCCGACATCCAGAGGGCGCGGCTCTTCTACCTGAATCGTCGCGGCCTGCGCATGAGCGACACCGGTATCGAGTTGCGACCCGAATGAACGACGCGGTCCTGACCATCGTCCTGTTCGCGGCATTCCTGTTCGCCGTAGGTGCGACACGCCTGTTCCGGACCCTCGATCTCCGTTTCTGGCCCGTCGCCGGTCCATCGCTGTTCTCCGGCGCCGTCGCGGGAGCGGTACTCGCGTTCGCTCCCATCTCCCCCCGCCTCGCCCCCCTCGCAACGGGAGTGCTGCTGACCCTGGCGACTCTCTACGTGCGCCTCAACGGTGAAGAAAGCGAACCCTCCGAAGGAATGGCGCTGGGCGCGGTGACCGGGGCGGCGTCCGCGCTGGTTCCGCTGCTGGTTGCTGGTGAAGGCCTGCACATGTTTTCCTCGAATGTACTCGCTGGGGCTGTGGCGGGATTCGGCGTGACGGTGGCATCCAATTACGTGGCCAGGCCGGTGCGGCAGATCGTCATCGACATCGTCGCTGCAGTGGCAGCGAGCGCAGCAGCGATGGCGCCTCACTATGCCGAAACATTCCTCGCGTTCCGGCCCGACCGGATGGCCATCGCGATCACTTTGACGATCCCGCTGCTCCTGATTCTGACGACCTTCGTGCAATGGCCATTCATCCGCCGCGAACTCGCCGAGGAGGCCGCACTCGGGGTCATCGACCCGGCCGATGCCAGAAGCGCAGCGCATCCGATCCGACGCTTTTTCCGCAGCGGCTGGAATGACGTGGCGGCGCATCGGGAGTTCGTCCGGGTGGCTACGAAAATCGCACTCCGCAAGCGCCAGCAGCGCGGCCGCAGCGACGAACTGGCGCGCATCTACCAGCTCGAGATCATCCACCTCAGGCGGCGCATGCAGGAGATGCAGCAACTCGACATCGCCTCGGCAAACTCGAGGCGGACACACGATGGCGATCTGCCCTCGGATACAATCGCACGCTGAGTTCGAAACTACCCGACTCGAGGAGAAGCGACGCGGGGCCGCCTGACGCATCACGACTGATGCGCACCGCCCCGCGAACGTAACGAGCAAGCGAATGACGTTGACGATCCGCCGTGCAACCGTGGTCCTCCTGCTTCTCGTCGCGTCCCTCTCTGCTGAAGGGCAGCTGACGAAGTTCCGCTTCACTCCCGGTCCGAAAGCAGGCGGCGGCGAAATCCGCTGGACGGTCGCAGAGAAGACCGGAAAGATCGAGGTCGAGAAGGACGAGTACGCAATCCTCGAGAGCGAAGTGAAGATCTTCTACCAGGACATTCAGTTCCAGGCAGACAAGGTCACGCTCAATCTCAAGACCCGCGACGCCTCGGCGGAAGGTCATGTCATCGTCACGCAGGGCCCCACGCGAATCAGCGCCGACACGGCCGTCTTCAATCTCGACACCAAGACCGGCACGTTCTTCCACGCCACCGGCACGATGGACCCTTCGTTGTACTTCGCTGGCGCGCGCATCGAGAAGGTCGACGAAGTGACGTACAGGCTCGAAGACGGAATCTTCACGTCATGCGACCTGGATCGTCCGGCATGGTCGTTCCACGTACGCAGCGCGGAGATCAGGCTCGATGATTACGCCCACATGAAGGACCTGACGTTCCGCACGCGCGGAGTGCCGATCTTCTGGGCGCCGCGATTGATCTGGCCGACGAAGCGCGATCGCACCAGAGGCTTCCTGATCCCCCGCCTCCTCTTCTCGAACCGGTTCGGCCAGCGTCTCGAGCTCGGGTACTTTCTCCCGTTCGGCGACTCCGCGGACGCTACGATCTCCGCCGACCTGAACACGAAGCAGTACTGGGGAACGGGCGTTACGGTGCGCTACGTCCCGTCGCCGGACGTCAAGATCGGAGAGCTGACCGCGTACGCCGTGCGCGACCCCGAAGCGCAGACGCAGCAGTGGAAGTACGAATATCAGCACGCGCAGGACAACCTCCCGGGCGGCTTCCGCGGCGTCATCGACGTGCGCGATTTCTCCAACCTCGACTTCTTCCGCGAATACGATCGCGACCCGAAGCTCCATACGCTGTCGAACATCTACTCGTCGGCCTATCTCACGAAGAACCGTCCCGGCTATTCGCTCAATGTTCTCGCCGACCGCCGTGACCTGATCCTCGGTTCCGATCGTCAGCGCTACGAGCAGCTGCCGTCGCTGCAGTTCCGTATGTATCCCCAGCGCCTGGCCAGTTCGCCTCTCTACTTCTCGATGGAGTCGTCCGCGTCTCACCTGCGGACGAGCGGCGTGGTGCGCACCGGCGCCGCAGATTACGAACGCGCCGACATCTTTCCGACGCTCGCATTGCAGCTGCGCACCCCTCCCTGGATTTCAATCCGTCCGCAGATCTCGGCGCGGCAGACCTACTATTCGTCCAGCCTCTCCGAAGCCGGGCCTACTACGCCGCAGACAACGGTCGACGACTCGCTGAATCGTTTCTACGCGCAGGGCCAGGTCGAAGTGGTGGGACCCTCGTTCTCGCGGATCTTCAATCGCAGCGCTGGCGGTTTCGCTCGCTTCAAGCACGTGCTCGAGCCACGATTCCGTTACCTCTACACGACCAACGTCGACGAACAGGATCGCGTCCTCCGATTCGACACCGTCGACTCCCCGTTCCTGCCGCTGGTACGCGACTCGGTCGAATACTCGCTGACGCAGCGCCTGATCGGCAAGGAAAGCGCGCCGGGCGGCTCGTCACGGGAAGTGGTCTCGTTCTCACTCCGCCAGAGCGCAGCGCTCTCGAAGAAGTTCACCACCTCGTCCGGCTCGACGCTGACGACCGAGCAGAAGTTCACGCCACTCGTGGCGAGCCTGCACGTGAACCCGTACCAGTCGATCACGCTCGACGCCTCCGCGGCGTTTGGAAACCTGTCGCACCAGATCGACCAGACCAGCCTTTCGGCGAATCTCGTCGGTACGGGCAGCCTCAGCGACAAATACCTCGGCCTGACCTGGTTCTCTTCGTTCCTGCGGCCGGGTCAGACGACCGGCGACTCCAGCCAGGTCCGGATCAACACCGGTTCGCTGCTGGCCCACGACCGGATCCGCGCCGACGTCCAGCTGAACTTCGATGCGAAGGAAGGAACGTTCCTCGAGCAGCGCTACCTCGTCGGCGGCAACGGTTCGTGCTGGGGGCTCGCGCTCGAGTATCGACGCTACCTCGTCTACACGCCGGAGAAGAAGTCGATCTCCAACATCGGCATCGCCGTGACCCTCAAGAACGTCGGAACGATCGGGGCGAAGTAACGCCCCCCGGGACTCTGCACCCGCGCCCAGGCCGTCTGCGCATCACATTTGCACTGGACCGGCCCCGACAGGAGTCACAACATGCGCCTTGGCCGGAAAAGCAGCAACGTCGAAGATCGCCGCGGAGCCGGAATGCCGCTCATCGCAGGAGGCGGGATCGGTGGTGTCGTCATCGTCCTCCTCTACATGCTGCTTGGCGGGAATCCCGCCGATCTCCAGCAGCAGCAACAGCAATCAGCACGACCCGCTGACCCGGCAAGCCGGCCTGCTGAAGAAAATGCACTCGCCGAGCGCGTGTCGAGCGTTCTCGCGGACACTGAGGACGTCTGGAACGAGCAGTTGCCGGCGCAGACGGGCGTGAAGTATCGCGATCCGCGCCTCGTGCTGTTCACCGACGGGATTCAGTCCTCATGCGGCACCGCCCAGTCGGCGATGGGGCCGTTCTACTGCCCGGGCGACGAGAAGGTGTACATCGACCTCGGTTTCTACCACGACCTGCAGCAGCGTTTCGGAGCGCCGGGCGACTTTGCCCAGGCCTATGTCGTCGCTCATGAGGTCGGGCATCACGTGCAGAAAATCCTCGGCGTTTCCGACCAGGTGCACTCGGCCCAGGAACGAGCCCGGGGAGGAGCGGAGGCCAACGCCCTTTCCGTCCGGCTCGAACTGCAAGCCGACTGCTACGCGGGAGTGTGGGCACACCATGCGCAGCGCTCGCGCAGCATCCTGGAACCTGGCGACATGGAGGAAGCACTGACGGCAGCCAGCGCCATTGGCGACGATCGCATCCAGAAAGAATCGCGCGGACGCGTCTCCCCCGACTCGTTCACGCACGGGTCGTCCCAGCAGCGGATGCAGTGGTTTCAGGAAGGCTTCAAGAACGGAAAGATCGCAGGCTGCGACACGTTCAATCGGATGTGATCACGGCCTTCAGCGCGTGCGCGGCGGCTTCCGCCGCGCGATCCGCTGCCTCGTCGTCGCTGACCACCACAGTTCCATCGAGCCAGGTGAATCCCGGCACCCACTCGGCAAAACGAGAATCGAACACCTCGGCATCACCGCTGGGTGCCGGTCCGGGAAGTCCCGCCCGCCGGGCCGGCAAGCGGATTCCATCCAGCTTCGCCACGACTTCCAGCCACTCTTCGAGGGTGATGCCTGCTGCACGCGAGATCGTTCGTGTCATTGCGGAATCGTAACTCGGTTCCTCGGAGTTCCTCGGAGTCCCTCGGAGTTCCTCGGAGTTCCTCGGCTACCTGTGGCTCGCGGGCGTCTCGCCAGGCGTCTCGCCCGTGCTGGAC
>JBKJVD010000076.1:0-19150 GCA_046590585.1 Thermoanaerobaculia bacterium
ACCGGCTCGACGTAGAACTGCCACGCCTCGCCGTTCGCCCTCGCTCCGCCTCGCATCTGACCCACTGCCACCACGCTCATTTCCAGCCCTCGCAGCGGCAGGCGGGCTGGGTTGGACATGAATGCAGAAGGCAGAATTCGGAAGTGAGAAAAGATTCAAACACGAATCCGGGTGTAGCGCTGGGCCCGGCAGCTGGCCCCTTTTCTAACTTCTGAATTCTGACTTCTGAGTTCTGAATAGCCTTTGGCTGCTCGGTTCCTCCGGGGTCCTCGGGCGAGACGAGTTGCAGCCCTCATCGCGGGCGAGACGCCCACGAGCCACAGGGTGTTGTGATGAGAACGTTCTGGCTGCGAAGGTGGTGTACGGACGCGAAGCGATGGCTCGTGGGCGTCTCGCCCGCGCGTAAGGATTGTGACTTCTGAGTTCTGAATTGCCTTTGACTGGTTCCTCGAGTTCCTCGGGGGTAAGCCAGCTCCCGGTCCCAAACGGTCCGAGGACGCGGAGGAACCCGAGGAACCCGAGGAACGCCGAGGAACCCAAGGATTCCCCCTTGGCCTGTTTTGAGCAATGATGGGCCCAGACGAAATGACCCGACGCCAGTCGATTCTCATTGCGGACGACAGTGACGACGTAGTGGTGCTGCTCCAGAAGTTTCTGCGCCCTCTCGATTGCGAAATCCTTTCCGCCCGCGACGGCGAGCAGGCTCTGACCCTCGCGCAGACGCACGTCCCGGACGTGGTGCTGCTCGACGTCATGATGCCGCGGCGCAGTGGGTGGGAGGTTTGTCAGGCCCTCAGGAGCGTGGCCCGTACCGCCCACATTGCGGTCGTGCTCATCACCGGGCGTGGCGACGTCAAGGACCGGCTGACCGGACTGCAGCTCGGGGCGGATGACTATCTGGTGAAGCCGTTCAACCGTGACGAGGTGGTCCGTCGCGTGGGGGATCTGCTCAAGCGTGAGCGGGCGGAAACGCGGGAGGCGGCCCAGTCGGGACGCAACACGCTCGAGGCGATGTTGATCGATCGCGCCACCGCGCTGCCGACTTTGCCGGTCGTGCTCGACCATCTCAAGGAAATGCTGATCGAGCAGGGCGAACTCGGGGTGGTCTTCATCGACATCGAGCAATACGAGTCGATCGAGAGCGAGTTCGGCTGGGCATTCTTCGACGAGTTTCTGCGGAGAACGGCCGAGTTCATGACGGCCGAGGTGCGGCGCCGGTTTCGGAAACCTCTGCTGACGTGCGATCGACTGGCCGGGTCGAGCTTCTTCATCTTTTTCGAGACGAAGGGGGGCGACCTCACTCAGGAAAATGCGTTCCACACCGCCGCGACGGACCTGAGGGCCAGCCTCGTCGAGAACTCTCTCAACAACTTTCCGATGCTCGCCGCGGGACAGGTCGGCTTTTTCGTCGGCGCGGCGCGCGTGGACTACCGGCCGCAGTCGCGCCTGGAGCGGCAGATCTATCACGGGATGCGAGCGGCGGCCGACGCGGTCCGTGACGCAGAGCAGCAGCAGAAGCGACAATTGTCCCGCGAACTGCGCGACATCATTCGCAGGAAGCGGGTGACGACGCTTTTCCAGCCGATCGTCTGGGCCTCGGATCGTACGGTGTTCGGCTACGAGATTCTGACACGGGGTCCTGCCAACTCGTCGTTCCTCAACTCGGACATCCTGTTCGCATTCGCCAGGGAAGCGAAGCTGGCCTGGGCCCTGGAAGCGATTGCGCTCGACTGTGCGCTGCGCCGGCTTCGCGACGTCGACCTCAAGGACCGCAAGTTCCTCCTTAACCTCGAGGCCGAGATGTTCAGCGAGTCGGAGTTCCACATTCACGACATGGCGTCGTTCTTCGCGGAAAATCCAGGACAGTTCGTGCTCGAGCTCACCGAGCGCGCCGCCATCGAAGACTACGCAGCGTTCCGGGAACTCGTCGATGGCTTCCGCGCCAAGGGCATCCAGGTGGCGATCGATGACGCCGGGTCGGGTTACGCGTCGCTCGAAGCGATTGCGGCCCTCTCTCCCGACTATCTCAAGATCACAAAGAGCCTGGTGTCGACCGTCGCGAACGAGCCGATCAAGCAGGATCTCGTGCGGATGCTGGTCGATCTGGCGACGAGGATCGGAGCGAAAACCATCGCCGAGGGGATCGAGACAGTCGAGGAGTACGAAACCTGCCGCGACCTCGGCATCGATCTCATCCAGGGTTACTTCTTCGCGCATCCTCAGGAATCGCTGCTGCTGGGTGACGAGGAAGTTGAGCGGGCACTCGAGAGCTTCTGACGCTCATGCACATGGCGACGGTGCGTCCTGCATTCATCAAGCTGGGGCGTATCCAGCGCGGTCGAAGGATCTGGGCGGGGAAGAGCGTTCGCGCGCAGAGCCGTTCGACAGCGCTCCGTGGATCCTCGCGTTGAAGCTACGAGGATCCACTCCGCCGGCTCACGATGACAGCCGTTCTTCCTTGATCTCAGTCGCCTCGTGCGCGCTGTGCAATCGTTCGCGACGACCGGATTCGTCAGCGTGAGAAGCGCCCTTTGGATCCGCCTGGTTTCGGTTTCCCGCCTGGACCGGTGCGCGGGCCGGATGATGGCCGGCCGGCTGCTCCGCGGGTTGCTGCACCTCGTGGAGCGGGTCGCGCTGAGGCGCCTCGCGACGATGGACGAGCCTCGTCATTCCACGCCCGCGGCTTGCTTTCCGGGCGACCGTAGGCAGGACGCGGAGCCGTCTCGGTGCGACGCACGGCAGGCTTGCGCTCCCGAGGGGTTTCGTCATCTCCGCTGGCGCGAGGTGCGCGCGACTCGTCGCCAGCGCCGGCGATCTTTAAGTTCACCGAACGTCCGCGGAACTTCGCGCGGCCGACCTTGGCGATGATCACCTTGACGAATTTTTCCGGGACGCTCACGTACGTGATCTCGTCGCGAATATCAATCGGGCCGATGTCTTTGCCGGAGACGCCGGCTTCATTCGCGATCGAGCCGACGACATCGGCGGGGCGGATGCCTTCACGTTTGCCGACCGCCATCGAGAGTCGCACGCGCGGGCCGTCATCTGCCGGGCCCTGGCTGCGGGCCGAAGGGCGAGGACGCTCGTCAGAAAACTCTCGTGGCGCTTTCGGCGCCACGATCTGCTGCGGCAGGATTTCGAGGGAGCGTTCTGCGGTGGCGATCTTCGCGGCAGCCGCAGCAACATCCGCAACATCGTACGGACCTTCCTCGGCGACCTGCTGGATCAGCGTGACGTAGAGATCGAGATCGCCCTCTCCGATCGTCTTGCGGAGAGAATCCTTGAAAACATTGATCCGCTTGGTGGCGACGTCGGACGGGGAGGGCATCCGCATCGGCTTGATCGGCGCGCCGGTGAAGCGCTCGATCTCCCGCATCATCCGTCGTTCCTTCGGGGTCACGAAAAGCGTGGCAATCCCGGAACGGCCTGCGCGGCCGGTGCGCCCGATGCGGTGGACGTAAGCCTCGACATCGTACGGAATGTCGTAGTTGATGACATGAGAGATCTGCTCGACGTCCAGTCCGCGGGCCGCGACGTCGGTGGCGACGACGATCTCGATCTGCCCCAGGCGCAGGCGCCGGATGACGTTCTCGCGCATGGTCTGGTTCATGTCACCGTGCATGGCCACGGCGGCGAAGCCGCGCGCTTCCAGCTTCTCGGACAGCTCGGCTGCACCGGTCTTGGTGCGACGGAAGATGAGCACCGCGTCGCTTTCTTCCAGTTCGAGCATCGTGGTTAGCGCGTCGAGCTTCTGGCCTTCGGACAGGTTGACGAACCGCTGCTCGATATGCAGCGCTGAGACGCCCTTGCGCTCGATCTCGACCCGAACGGGCGAAGAGAGGTGCCGTTCTGCGACCCGCGTGACCTCGTTCGGCATCGTGGCGGAAAAAAGCGCGATCTGCCGCGGCTTCGGTATCTCGGAGAGGATCCGCTCGACATCCTCGAGGAATCCCATCTTCAACATCTCGTCCGCTTCATCGAGGACTACCATGCGCACGGTGTCGAGCTTGAGCGTACCGCGATCGAGGTGATCGATGAGGCGGCCGGGAGTCCCGACCACGATCTGTGCGCCGCGAGCGAGATGCTTCATCTGCATGACGATCGGCGCGCCGCCATACACGGGAAGCACCGTCACCCCGGCGAGGTGTTTGGCGTAAGTGTGAATTGCCTCGGCCACCTGCATCGCCAGCTCACGCGTCGGCGCGAGGATCAGGGCCTGCGTCTGACGCAGGTTGAGGTCGAGATGCTCGAGGATGGGAAGTGCGAACGCGGCAGTCTTACCGGTTCCCGTCTGGGCCTGTCCGATCAGATCGCGACCGCCCAGCAGTACCGGGATCGTCCGCTCCTGGATCGGCGTGGGCGCTTCGTAGCCGAGCTCCGCGAGGATCCTCGCGAGTGGTTCTTTCAGCCCGAGCTCCGCAAACGTGGTCGGGGCCGGTGTTTCAGCCATGTGTTACCTCCAAACCGGCCATTCTAAGGGGCGGAGGGTGAATGTTGAATGTTGAATGGCGAATGTTGAATGGGGAGGGCTCGTTTTTGGAGCGTTAGCGGGGGAAAATTGAAGCTGCGTTGTGATTGACTCGATCGATTTTACTGAGCCTGACCCTGGCGAACCCCGGACGAAACCTACTCCTTGATCGCTGCAGTCCAGTGTTCGACATCTTCCGGACGCATTGTGCCGTGCGGCTCGAGGCGCGCATCAGCGAACCCCCATTCGGCGAGATCGACCAGATACTGCGCACGCGACGTCATCGTGCCGTAGCAGACTTTTTCCTTGGGCGACCGGTCGTTGAACTCGCGCATGTAGCGCGACATGAGTTCCTCGACGATCTCGCGAGGAACGCGATGACGCTCGCTCGGATAGACGAATCCGAAATTCACGACGTGCATCAGCAGAATGCGCCAGTGATCTCCGAAGCGATTCATCAGGCGGTTCCAGTCGAGCCGCTTGCCGGTGCGGAGGATCATGTGCATCACGTCCGCTCCGTCGTATCGCTCCCGTTCCATCACGTACGCTTTCGACCAGATGATCTCTTCCGGCGCAACCAGGCGGACCGGCAGACCGAAAATCTTTCCCTCGACGGAGTGATCGAACCACTCGTCATTCACCTCGGCCTCTCCATTGCCCCCGGAGAAGATCATGTCGATGAACGCAGTTCCCTTATGGATCTTGCCGAGCCAGTGCGGAAACTTCAGTTCAGTCTCGTAGCCGTGCTGCCGCAGCAGTTCCTCGAACCGCGGATAGTCGTCGCGACGCAAGAAAAGGTCGAAGTCCTTTGTCTCCCGGGCGATGCCGGTGTAGCGGTAGTACGCGTGAGTCCCTCCGACGAGGTAAGGAAGCCCTTCTCCGTTGAAGAGCTCAATCGTGGATCGGTAGAAGTCGACCTTGTCCTGATTCAGCTCCGGGACGTCACCCCTGCGCTCGAGTTTGAAACGCGGATCACTGCTCGTCATCGTTCCGAGGTAAGGCGAAGTGTGTGCCACGTAAGTGCTGAGTTCCTCGGGTTCCTCGGGTTCCTCGGTTCCTCGGGAGTTCACTCCTGACCGCTGCCCCCTGCTTTTCCCAACAGCCAATAGCCAAAAGCCAACAGCCAGAATCACGGCTGATTGCCAGGCTTTGAGTGTTCCTTCATCGACTGGCCGGCCTTTTCGATGGCCACCCCGGTCGCCCTGGCGGCACCGCGGGCGGCTTCGCCGGTCTTTTCTGCCGCGACCTTCGAGCCGTCCTTGATCTTTTCAACCATGGGAGCGGCTTCGGTCCGGATTTCCTGCGCCGCGGTTGAGACGTTTTCTGCAGCCCTGGCCGTCGCGGTCTGGACCTCCTCGGCGGTGGGAGTCTTTACCTCGTAGGTGTTCGGGCTCGTCTTTTCAACCTTGCACGCCGCAAGGAACACAACGAGGGAAAGCAGCAGCAGTCGTCGATTCATGGTTCGGCTCCATTCCAGATTCGGGCCAGAGGTCCACCGGAGGGGTCAGCGGTCGGGGTCAGCGGTCAGGAGGGTCAAAATCTCGCGAGGCGGTGATTCCAACTTTCGCAATCGACATTTCGACTCTCCTGACCCCTGACCGCTGACCGCCATACGCTCCTGACCCCTGACCCCTGACCGCTAAACCGGAATGAACCCGTGTCGCTCGAAGATAGAGCGCGCCGCGCTGGAGCGGAGAAACGCGAGCAGACGCCGGGCGGCGGCGGGATGCTCCGCTTCGCGCAGCAGGGCTGCGGGATACGCGATGGCGGGTCCGCGGTTGCGTGGAATCGCGAGTGCGATCCGCACACGCTTCGAGCTCATGGCGTCGGAGCGGTAGACGATGGCGGTATCGACATTTCCTGCTTCGGCAGCGGAGAGGGCCGAGCGGACGTTGTCGGTCGGAATGATTTTCTTCTCGACCTGAGCCCAGAGTCCTGCAGTCTCGAGCAGCTTCCGGGCATAGATCCCGGCAGGGACGCTGCTGGGCTCCGCGAGTGCGATCGATTCGATTCGTGACGAAGCGAGGTCGCGAAGCGAGACGATCCGGGCGCCATGGGCTTTCGGGACCACGATGACGAGCGTGTTGGAGAGCAGCACGACGCGCGTCGATGGTGCGAGCAGGTTGAGCCGCTCGAGCAGCGACATCTTTTCTTCGTCTGCTGAGATGAAGAGATCGGCAGGTGCCCCCTCGCGAATCTGCAGGGCGAGCTGACTCGAAGCTCCGAAGTTGAAGATGACCCGGTCGAGACTCGTTCGTTCGTACACCGCCGCGATCTCCTGCAGCGCGTCGGTGAGGCTGGCTGCAGCGAATACGGTGATCTCGTCCGCGACCGCCGCCGGCGCCATCAGGCAGAAGGTCGCGAGCAAACCGACGATCAGGCTTCTCATCATTCTCCTGTGGTCAAGGGGTCAGGGGTCAGGGGTCAGGTGAGTCAACATGTGACACGTCGAATGTTGAAACGCTCTGTGAGCCTTTGACCTTCCTGACCTCTGACACCTCTGCCCTGACCCCTTCTGCCGGCCTGATCACTTGCATTCGAGGCCACTCTCCCGCATTCTAGCGACATCGTCGGAGCGTCCACATGGACCTCTGGCGTGTCCCGGGACTCTCAGGGTGGGTGTGTGATGTGTTGGAAAGAGAAGATCCGGTGTCATGACGGCGTCCAGTGAGTTGATCCTTGGCGTCGTGCTTCTGGTTGCAGGTCCTCTTGCAGCCAGCATCCTCGTCTTCTCTCTTTACCGGCAGTTCCACACCGCATTCGCCTTGCGCTGGTCACTGAGTTTCGGTGCGCTGCTCCTCTTCCAGTCGTCGACCGCACTGGTGATGCTTCGAAGCGGGGGAGACGGATCGACGACTGCGCCGCTGATGCTCATCTCCACTCTCGGCGGAGTAGCCGGCTGCCTTCAACTGGGCCTGATGGTCTGGGGATGTTTCGACGTCGCACAGCGCAAGCCGCTTCGGATTCGAAACTCGCAGCGCCTGATGTGGAGCGTGGCGGGAGTCGGGCTGGTCTCAGGCGCGACTCCTTTCCTGCTCGGCAACAACCTCGAGGTAATCCGCTTCCTCCCCGTCGCGCTGCACGCGCTCGCGGCCAGCGTGGTGTTCATCGGTTGCGGCGTTGCAATCCGGAATGCGCGCGGCCCTGGCTTCACGCTGCAGGCCGCAGCGTTCATTACCTACGGAGTGCTCGAGTTCGGGGTCTTCGGGCTCGTCGCTCGCGGCCTTGGGTTCAAAGGTGCGACGGTTCCGATGGTGACGATCGCGACGGCGGACCTGGTGGGATGCGCGCTCGTCGCGCTCGGCGTCGTGCTGGTGCTGTTGGAAGATCAGCGTGAGGCCGCGGTGACGGCCAGCGAGGAGGTGGAACGTCTCGCGTACTACGACACCGTGACCGGGCTGCCCAATCGCGCGTTATTTGCCGACCGCCTGCGTGTCGCGCTCGCCCATGCCCAGCGGCATCGTCACAAGCTCGCCGTCCTTTTCCTCGACATCGATCGTTTCAAGCAGATCAACGATTCGCTCGGTCACACGATCGGAGATCACCTTCTGAAGGCCGTCGCTGCGCGCTTGCGGGCCACGATGCGCGACGAAGACACCGTAGCGCGCTTCGGCGGCGATGAATTCGCCGTGCTGATCCAGATTCTCGGCAGGATCGAGGATGGAGGCCGCATCGCCCAGAAGATGCTCGACTCGCTGCAGGCGCCGCTGGTCGCTGGTGGGAGGGAGTTCGCCATCACTGGAAGCGTCGGGGTCTCGATGTTTCCGGTCGACGGTACGGACGGCGAGGTGCTCATTCGCAATGCTGACACGGCCATGCATCGCGCCAAGGAACTCGGCGGCGGCAGCTATCACTATTACGCGGTGGCGATGAATCATCGCGCCGTTGAAGCGCTTGAGATCGATACCGGGCTCCGGCGCGCGCTGATCAACCGGGAGTTCGTCCTGCATTACCAGCCGCTCGTCGACATGACATCCGGCGCGGTCTTCGGACTCGAGGCGCTGATCCGCTGGCAGCATCCTGAACTGGGTCTGCTGCGTCCGGATCGTTTCATCCCCTCGGCGGAACATTCAGGGCTGATCATCGAGATCGGCCGCTGGGTCCTGAAGGAAGCCTGCAAGCAGGCCCGCGAGTGGCATCTGCGCGGGCACGAGGTAGTGATGGCGGTCAATCTTTCGGCGCGGCAGTTTCAGGACCCTGATCTTCCAGCCCAGGTCCGGGAAGCGCTGGAGATGGCCGGGTTGAAGCCGAACTTCCTCGAACTCGAGATCACCGAAGGGTATGCGATGCAGGATGTCGAGAAAGCCATTACGACGCTGCACGAATTGAAGGCACTCGGAGTGCGCGTGGCCATCGACGATTTCGGGACTGGCTACTCGTGCCTGAGCTATCTCAAGCGATTCCCGATCGACACGCTCAAGCTCGACGCGTCCTTCGTGAGAGACCTCGCCAGGCCGGAAGATGCACAGATCGCGCTCGGCGTGATCGCGCTCGCCCACAGCCTCAAGCTGAAGGTGATCGCCGAAGGCGTGGAGACCATCAGTCAACTCGCGTTTCTACGCGAACACGCCTGCGACCGGCTGCAGGGCTACCTGTTCAGCCGCCCGATCCCGCCAACACAGTTCGAAGCGTTCATGGAGCAGGAGCCACTGTTCGGGATGACCGCGATGAATGCCGCCTCTCAGGTGCCTCGCGCCGGTGAAGCGAGGATCCCAGTTCAGCGGCCCGAGCGCGCTCGCCCCACGTCATCCTGAGCCAATGAACCGCGCTTCGCGGCGACTGGGGTAAGAAATCCGGACCTGTCATGCTGAGTCGGCTCCGTACGCGCGCAGATCATGTTTCCACCGCCCAGATCCTTCGACCGCGCTCCGAGTCCGGCGCTCTCGAAAGGCCAGCGGGCGACCCGCCCGCTGAAATCCGAGGGCGCCCGGGCCCTCGACGTCCTGTCAATTCGCCGCCATTTGAGAGCGCCCGTTAGCAACGCGCTCGGAGTTTGCGACAGGGACGTCGTGCGCTCGACGCGCCCGACTCAGCGGGCGGGTCGCCCGCTTGCCTCTCACACCCGCATGAATACTGGGAGTTTCTTGGAAGCTGCGATTGAGGGCAAGGACCGCAGCGACAGCCGTGATGGTCAGCGAACCCGGATAAATACGGAGAAGTTTCTAGAAGCTACCGTACCGCGGTCACGCTGCGATCGAGAGCAAGAAACGCAAAAAAAGCCGGCCCGAAGGCCGGCTTTTCATCATCACTGTTTCGTCATTCTTCGACGTGGCTTCGACTCCGCCGAGGGTTTCGCTTTCGCGAAACCGCGCTTGCGCATCAGTGCGCCGATCTCAGGATCGCGACCGCGGAACGCGCGATAGGCTTCCGCCGGATCGATGGTGTTTCCGACCGAAAAGATATTCTGGCTCAGCCGATGCGCGACTTCCTTGTCGTACATCCCGCCGGCATCCGTGAACGCCTCGGCGGCATCGGACGTCAGCACGTCGGACCAGAGATAGCTGTAGTAGCCGGCCGAGTAGCTGTCGCTCGAAAAGATGTGGAGGAACTGCGGCGTGCGGTGACGCATCACCAGTTCCTTCGGCATCCCGAGTTGCGCGAGCGTCTCACGCTCGAACTTGTCGGGATCGATGGTCTGGTTCCCCGCGAGATGCAGCTTCATGTCGACCAGGGCGCTCGAGAGGTACTCGATCGTGTCGAAACCTTTGTTGAACTTCGACGCGCTCTCGATGCGGTCGACGAGTCGCTGAGGAATCGGCGCTCCGGTCTTGTAGTGCAGCGCAAACCGCTGCAGTACCTCGGGCGTCGAGACCCAGTGCTCGAGCAGCTGCGACGGGAACTCGACGTAGTCGCGGACGACGTTGGTGCCCGAAACTGTCGGATACGTCACATTCGACGAGAGGCCGTGCAATGCGTGGCCGAACTCGTGGAAGAGGGTCTTGGCGTCGTCCCAGGAGATCAACACCGGTTCGCCCGGCGTTCCCTGCACGAAATTCGAGTTGTTCGACACGATGGTCGTGACATCGCCGTTGAAACGCTCCTGCGACTGGTAGGCATTCATCCATGCGCCTGAGCGCTTGCCTTCGCGGGAGAACGGGTCGAAGTACCAGAGGCCGATGTGACGACCGCTGCTCCTGTCCGTGACTTCCCAGACCTTCACTTCAGGGTGGTAAACGGGAATCCCGCTGATGGAAGTGAACTTGAAATTGAACAACTCACCGGCCACCCAGAACATCCCTTCGCGCAGCTTGTCGAGCTGCATGTACTGCTTGACCTCGTTCTGGTCGAGGTCGTAGCGGTCCTTCCGGACCTTCTCGGCGTAGTACCGATAGTCCCACGGCTCGATGGTGATCTTCGCATTTTCCCGGTTGGCGATTTTCTGCATGTCGGCCACTTCTTCATGGACGCGCGCCACGGCCGGCTTCCAGACCGCTTCCATCAACTCGATGGCGCGTTCCGGAGTCTTCGCCATCGTGTTCTCTAGGCGGTAGTGCGCGTGAGTCTTGAAGCCAAGGAGAGTGGCGCGTTCAGCGCGGAGCTCGAGGATCTCGGTGATGATCGCGTTGTTGTCGTGCGCGTCGCCGTTGTCGCCGCGATTGACGAACATTCGCCACGCCTTCTCGCGGAGATCACGACGATCGGAGTAGGTGAGGAATGGATCCACCGAGGAACGGGTGTTCGTGATGACCCAGCCTTCCTGCTTCTTCGACCTGGCCGCGCTGGCTGCGGACTCACGCAGCGACTGAGGCAGGCCCGCCAGATCGGCTTCGCTCGAGATCACGAGAAAGCGATCGCCTTCGTCGGCGAGAACGTTCTGGCTGAATCGGGCGAAGAGAGAGGCCAGCTGCTGGTTGATTCCCGACACTCGCGCTTTCGTCGCCGCATCGAGCCGGGCGCCCTGGCGGACGAAGCTGGTGTACTGGAGCCAGACCAGTCGCTGCTGTTCCGGGGTGAGGCGTGACTTTTCCGGGGAGTTGTACACCGATTCGATCCGGTGGAAGAGTGCTGTGTTCTGCGTGATCTTGTCGTAGAACTCGGCGAGCTTCGGCTCCATCTCCAGTTCCACTTTCTGGAACTGGGAATCGTTCATCCCGTTCTGCCAGATGCCGTAGATCGTGTTGACCCGACCGAGTGCGCGGCCCGCATCTTCCATCGCTGCGATGGTGTTCTCGAACGTCGCAGGTTCCGGATTGTTCGCGATCCGGTCGATCTCGACGAGATTCTCCGTCATCGCGGCATTGAGCGCAGGGACGAAGTCCTCGACGCGGACCTGGTCGAATGGCGGCACGCCACCGTAAGGACCCGACCATTTCGCGAGCAGGGCATTCAGCGGGGCGACCGGGGCCGGTGGGGCCGGCGCAGGTTCGGGGTTCGTCATCGTCGCGTTGCTGTTCCTATCGGCCTGCGGGGCCGAAGCGTCCGGCTTTGTGGCGCAAGCGGCCATGGTCAGAGCGAGCAGCACGACGCTGCCGGTGTTCAGAAAACTGCGCATCAGCACCTCATTGACTTCTCTTGTTTGTGATGAACCCGCGGAATGCAGGCCCGAACTTGATGGGAAACCATCCGGCGCACAACCACATTCACCGAACCGGCGAGTTCACAGGTTCGTGACCGGGCGGGGGCGGGGGAAGGCGGAAGCCAAAAGGCAGAAGGCAGAAGGCAGAAACCAGAAACCAGGAAAGGAGAGAATGAGCAACCTATTCTCTGCTTCCTTCTCCATTCACGTTCTGCCTTCTGGTTTGTGATTTCTGCCTTCTGCCTTCTGGTTTCTGGTTTCTGGTTTCTGGTTGTTTTTACCGGTGACGCGGTTTCGCAGGCGGCGATCAAGCATCTCTTCGATCGTCATCGCGGTACGGTGAAGGCGCCTGTCCATCCCTGTGCCGAGTTCACATTTCGAACCGGGCTCGTGCAGCGGGCGACTCTTTCGACGACATCGTGACGGTCATCGACGTCGTGAAGTGCGGCACTCTCCTTGCGATGAGATTCGTGAAGGAGTAATACCATGACGAATCGTGAAGAAGTGAAGGGAGCGTTGAACAAGGCGATCGGAACCGTAAAAGAAAAAGTCGGCCGTGCCACCGGAAATCGCGACCTCGAGGAAGAGGGCGCTGCGGATCACACGGTAGGCTCAGTTCAGGCCGGCGTCGGCAAGGCAGCGCGCAAAGTCAGCGACGCGATTGAAGATGTCGCCGACGACCTGAAACGGCCCTGAAACAGTCGCGCAGAAGCGAATTCAGTTCACTCATCGCTGTGACCGATCGGCATTCCCCGATTCCCTTTGGACTGCGGCCACTTCAGTGGCCGCTTTTGTGGCAAGGTGAGAGGTCCGTGCTTACGAAGCGGGTATGTAGGCCACCCCGCTGCCGGTTGGTCGGGTGCGACGTTAGCGTGACCTGTCCGTCCCGTCACGAAAGGGGCCACTGAAGTGGCCGCAGTCCAAGGTGCTCCGTGCCATGACCTGCCTTCAAGATTCTCCCGTGTCGAGTGTTGCGGGCCCTGACCCCTTCGCCCCTGCCCCCTGAAGTTACAGTTGCTCGTTCAGCAGGAACGCCGCTCCGTCCTTGAGCTTGTGTATGAACGGCCGGCTCTTCCACTCGTCGAATTTGCGTTCCTTCGAGTCCTTCAGGTCGCGCTCGAAGGTCTCCTCGAGTTCACGTGCGACGGCCTTGTCGTAGGTCACGAGGGTGACCTCATCGTTGATCTCGAAGGAACGATCGTCGAAGTTGCACGAGCCGACAGACGACCATTCACCGTCGATCGTGAACACCTTCTGATGCAGAAGAGTCTTCTGGTAGTCGAAGATGCGGATGCCCTTCTTGAGCAAGGTTCCGTAGTGGTGGTGGCTGGCATGTTGCACGATCTTCGAGTCGGTGGCTTCGACCGCAGGGATCATTACCCGGACTTTGACGCCGCGTGCGACGGCCGCGATGAGCGCCTCGATCGCGTCGGGGTCGGGAAGGAAGTAGGGATTCTGGATCGTGATCGACTTCTTCGCGCCGTGAATTGCCACGTAGTGCAGAAGCTTGACCGCAGCGGGACCGCCGGTCGGGGAGGCGTAGACGAGGTTGCTCGTGGTCTCGCCGCAGGACTCCAGGGATGGAAAGAAACGATCGCCGGCGATGACTTCTCCGGTCTCCTCGATCCAGTTGTCGGTGAATGCGGATTGAATCTGTGCGACCACCGGTCCCTGGACGCGCGCCGAGATGTCGCGGAAATGCTTCTTGTCCTGCGCTTCGCCGAGCCAGGTGTCAACGATGCAGTGGCCACCCACGAACCCGATCTTTCCGTCGATGATGGCCATCTTGCGATGGGTGCGGTTGTTCAGCCGCCCGACATTGCTGATCCGGAACGGATGGAACTTCCTGACCTGGCAACCGGCGGCATGCATCCGGTCGATGTCATCGGTTCCGTAGTCCTTGCCTCCCGAACCGTCGAGCAGGATCCGGACTTCGATCCCTGCTGCGACCTTCTCGAGAAGGAGCGCGGTCAGCTTGCGTGTCAGTTCCCCTTCCTTGCAGAGGAACGTCTCGAAGTTGATGGTGCTCTTTGCCGCCTTCATATCGGCGAACAACTGGTCGAAGAACGCTCCATTCTGGAACAGTTCGATCTTGTTGCCATCCACGCAGGTCGATTGCGCCAGTCCCGACACCGTGTTGTGCAGGTCATCCCCGACGTTGAACCCCGCCCTCAGATGCGGGCGGCGCCGGCGCTTGATCGACCAGAGTATGAGAATGAGTACGCTGAACAGGACGACGATGACAATGCCCATCCAGAACGGCAGGGTGATGACTCCATGGCTGAATCCGGGCATGTTGAGTCTGCCAGTTCAAGACTCGGGCCGCTTTTGGCCAGCGCGTGTCCTCGGTCGTCGGAAACAAGGCGCCTCCGTTGCACCCCCCTCTCGTCATGAGATCCCTGGTCTTCTCATTGATTCTCGCCCTTGCCCCTGGCGCAAACGCCGAGGTTGTGTTCGAGCGGGTGGTGGCGGGCCTCGATTCTCCTGTGGCCATCACGCATGCGGGCGATTCTGCCGACTTCAACGACGGCTCGATCTACCACATCGTCGACACCACTCCCGCGACCGCGCGCCGCAGGTCGGTGGCGTTCTAGAGTTCCTCGGGTTCCTCGGAGTTCCTCGGGTTCCTCGGGGTTCCTCGGTATATCGGATACTTTCAAATGGATCGTCGGTCGGTTGCGGTTCGCAGAGGCGGCTGCTCTCTTGTGACCCGAGGAACTCCGAGGAACCGAGGAACCGAGGAACCGTGAATAAGGAGCTGCGATTTGGGACGGGTTGAGATTTCTGATCGGGCTTTGAATCGCGCGACGCTGGCGCGGCAGCTTTTGCTGGAGCGCCACGAAATGCCGGCGCTGGAGGCGATCGAGCGTTTGCTGGGGATGCAGGCGCAGGTGCCGCGTCCTCCCTACATCGGGCTCTGGACCCGGCTCGCCGAATTTCAGCGCTCTGAGCTCTCCGATCTTTTCGCCAGCCGGTTAGTCGTGCGCGGAACCGCCATGCGCGCGACGTTGCACCTCATGTCGCGCCGCGACTATCTGGCGTTTCGAGGCGCCATCGTGCCGCCGCTCCTCGCATCGGCGGTGCACACATTCAAGGACCGGCTCACCTCCGCCGATCTCGCGCAGGTGGTCGCTGCCTCACGGCTTTTTTTCGCAGAGTCGCCCCGCACCTTCGATCTCCTCCGCGGGCATCTCACGGAACGGTTCTCAGGTATCGACGAGCGCGCCTCAGCCTACATGGTCCGCCTGCATCTTCCGCTTCTTCAGGTGCCGGTTGCCGATGCAGCCTGGGGTTATCCCGCATCCTCACACTTCGCGCTCGCGGACGACTGGCTCGGTGAGACGCCTGCGGCGCTCGACGACGGGCGCGAACTGGTCCGCCGGTATCTCGCTGCCTTCGGTCCCGCCACGCCGGCGGACTTCCAGACCTGGTCCGGCCGGCGTGGTGTCAAGGAGATGTTCACAGCAATCCGAGAGGAACTGGTTGTCTTTCATGACGATCGAGGCAGGGAGCTGTTCGACCTCCCGGATGCTCCTCGTCCCGACGAAGACGTCGCGGCACCGGTTCGCTTTCTTCCTGACTACGACAACCTGGTGCTCGCGCACGCCGACCGAACCCGGCTGATCGCTGATGCGCATCGCCCCCGCCTGCTGACGAAAAACCTGAGAGTTCTCCCGACCATCCTCGTGGACGGCATGGTTGCAGGAACGTGGGAGATCGAGCGGGTGAAAGCCGAGGCCTCAGTGACCATCACCCCATTCGCGAAGATTTCCCCGGCTGTGAAAAAAGCTCTGAAAGATGAAGGTGCGAACCTGCTCCGATTCGTGGAACCCGACGCGAAGAAGCGGAAGGTCGTGATCTAGAGGCTGGCTGTTGGCTTTTGGCTATTGGCTGTTGGGAAAGGCGGGAAGCTGCGGATGAGCTTCAACATTCATTGTTCACCATTCGTCATTTGATCCTTCTGCCCGCTCGCCTACACTTCGGGCGGTAGATTCCGGGAGTCGAGGACAGATGCTTCATTTTCTTCCGCATTGGATTCGTGGTTCGATTGCGGCGCTGCTGCTGGCGCTGAACACCGGTGTCTGTGGCACGGTGCTCGTGCTCTTTTCGGTCGTGAAGCTGATCCTCCCGATCGACGCGGTGCGGCGCAGGGTCGACCCGATCCTGAACTGGATCGCCGAGCAGTGGGCGGCGAACAACAGCGTCTGGTCGTCGCTCACTCAGCGCGTGCAACTCTGCGTGGAAGGCGTCGGTGAGCTGCGCCGGCGTGGCTGGTATCTCGTGGAGTCCAATCATCAGAGCTGGGCCGACATCTTCGTCCTCCATCGCGTCTTCAACCGGCGCATCCCCATGCTCAAGTTTTTCCTCAAGCGGGAACTGATCTGGGTGCCGGTGATCGGCCTGGCCTGGTGGGCGCTCGACTTTCCCTTCATGCGGCGTTACTCGCCAAAGGACCTGAAGAAGCATCCAGAGCGCCGGGCGCAGGATCTCGAAGCGATCCGCAAGTCATGCGTGAAGTTCTCGATCGTCCCTACGTCGGTGATGAACTTCCTCGAGGGCACCCGGTTTACGCCGGAGAAACAGGCGCAGCAGGAATCTCCCTATCGCTTTCTTCTCAGGCCGAAGACGGGAGGCATCGCACTCGCCATGACCGCGATGGGCGAGGCGTTTCACTCGCTGCTGGACGTGACGATCTACTACCCCGACGGGATTCCCACCTTCTGGGACTACCTGTCCGGACAGATGAACCGGATCGTGGTGCTCGTGAACGAGATGCCGATCCCGCGCGATCTATTTCACGGCGACTACGCCAACGACCCTGAGTTCCGCAGTCGAGTCCAGGCGTGGGTGAAAGAACTGTGGGATGCGAAGGAAGTGAAGCTGGAAGCCCTTGCCGCGCAGCAGGGTTAGCTTCTTTTGAGTTCCTCGGAGTTCCTCGGGGTTCCTCGGAGTTCCTCGGAGTTCCTCGGGAATGAAAAGGCCCGCTCCTTTCGGAGCGGGCTGGTTGGTGTCCGGGAACTCGCGTTACTCGACGTGGATGTTGTTGATGACGCGGGTGACGCCACTCACGCTCTTCGCTGCGTCGCCGATCTTCGCGCGATCGCTTGCATTGTCGGCGTGTCCGCTGAGCGTCACGACAGCGTGATCGTCGACCTGAACTTCGATCGCCAACGTCTTGCTCGGAACCGCTTCGACAATCTTGCTGCGGACGTCCGCTTCCATCGCTTTCGCGTCCATGTTCGACGGCAACACGCGATTCATCGAACCGCAACCAAGGGCGAACACCACGACCATCAACGCCAGGAGAAACGAAACCTTTGTCTTCATAGGAAAGACCTCCATCGGCGAACAGAGCAAAAGGGCTGCCCATCGTGAAACGGTCGCGCTCGGCTCTCTACGGAGTTCCTCGGGTTCCTCGGAGTTCCTCGGTTCCTCGGGCGATTGAGTTCTCCAGTTCGTCTCGGGCTTCGCTCGTCTCCCGAGGAACCCGAGGAACCGAGGAACCCGAGGAACTAAGCAAGAGCGTCCGTGACGACCGCCTGCGCCTCGGATTGAATCTGCGCGAGATGTTCGGGGCTGACGAAACTTTCTGCGTAGATCTTGTAGATGTTCTCGGTACCGGACGGGCGTGCTGCGAACCAGCCGTTTTTCGTGGTGACCTTCAGTCCTCCGATGCTCGCTCCATCACCGGGGGCGTTGGTCAGGATGGCCTCGATCGGTTCGCCGGCCAGTTGCTTTGCCGCGACCTGTGACGGCGTGAGTTTGCCCAGCAGCGCTTTCTGTTCAGGCGTGGCCGCCGCGTCTTTACGCGCGTAGAACGGGGCGCCGTGGACGCGCGCGAGTTCGGCATAGTGCTGTCCGGGATCACGTCCGGTGCGCGCCGTGATCTCCGCCGCCAGCAGGCCGAGGATGATGCCGTCCTTGTCGGTGGTCCAGACCGATCCATCGCGGCGCAGGAATGACGCGCCGGCGCTTTCCTCTCCGCCGAAGCCCAGAGTTCCGTCGAGCAGACCGTCGACGAAGTACTTGAAACCGACCGGCACCTCGAAGAGTTTGCGGCCGATCGCTGCGGTGACGCGATCGATCATGCTGCTGCTGACCACAGTCTTTCCTACCGCAGCAGCGGCACTCCACTGCGGCCGGTTCGTGAACAGGTAGGAGATGGCGACGGCGAGGTAGTGATTCGGGTTGAGCAGGCCGGCGCTCGGAGTGACGATGCCGTGCCGGTCGTTGTCGGTGTCATTGCCGAAGGCGATGTCGAAACAATCGCGGAGCGCGATGAGTGAGGCCATGGCGAACGGGGAAGAACAGTCCATACGGATCCGTCCGTCCCAGTCGAGGGTCATGAAGCGGAACGTCGGATCGACGGAAGGATTTACGATCTCGATGTTGAGCCCGTACCGCTCGCGGATCACCGGCCAGTACGCCACGCCCGCACCGCCGAGTGGATCGACGCCGATATGCAGGCCGGACGTGCGGATGATGTCGAGGTCGATCACGGCGCCGAGGTCATTGACGTAGGCGTTGATGTAATCGTGGAGATGGGTCGTCTTCGCCTTCATCGCCGTACCGAAGCTGACGCGCCGGATTCCGGACGGTTGCCGCATCAACTGGTTCGCCGCGTCCTCGATCGCTTTCGTGGCGGCGGTTCCTGAAGGTCCGCCGCTCGGCGGGTTGTACTTGAAGCCGCCATCCTCGGGGGGATTGTGCGATGGCGTCACCACGATTCCGTCGGCCAGACCTGTTTTCAGGTCGCGGTTGTACGTGAGGATGGCGTGAGAGATGACCGGCGTCGGCGTGTAGCCGCGGTCCTGGTCGAGCATCACGGTGACTTCGTTCGCGGCGAGCACTTCCATCGCGGAGACGAAGGCCGGTTCGGAGAGAGCGTGTGTGTCGATGCCGAGGTAGAGCGGTCCATCGATTCCGGCGGCGCGGCGGTAGTCGCAGATCGCCTGCGTGGTGGCGAGGATGTGCAGTTCGTTGAACGCCGTCCTGAGCGACGAGCCACGGTGACCTGAGGTTCCGAAGGCGACCCGCTGATCGCGAATGTCAGGATCAGGTCGTTCCGAGTAGTACGCCGCAACCAGGCGCGGCACATTCACCAGCAGGTCGTCGGTCGGTCGCTGCCCGGCCATCTCGGAGTTTGCCATGGGTCACTCTCCCGT
>JBKJVD010000056.1:0-7483 GCA_046590585.1 Thermoanaerobaculia bacterium
TGTGCTCGGGCGAGCCCGACCTCTTCGGCCGGATGAGCATCGTCTCCAAAGCCGGCTACCGCCCGGAGTCGTTCCAGATCCAGAGCGTGACCCCCACAGGCAACTACGCACTCCAGCCCAACTTCGCAGACGGCCACGCCTTCGGGATCTGGACCTGGGACCGGCTTCGAGCGCATTGTGACTGCGGGGCTTGTATTCGATAAGTGTTTCAATACCGGTCCGCCCCTTCGCAAGAAGTGCACAGGAGTTCCGCGTTCTGCTCCTTCCGGGATTTCCGTGAGTAGCGGTGAACACTGGAACGGGCGACGATCGCTGGAACTAGCAGGCCGTTGGACGACCCCGTCCGACGGTCGGGCGCGCCCGGGCGCACGACTGCCCTGTAGATACTCACGACGGCGTGAGTTCGTCGTACGCCAAATCCTCGCTGCCCTGATTTGCGACAGAGCAGTCGAGGGCTCGCCGCCCTCGACCGTCGGACGGGGTCGTCCAACGGCCTCTGAAGACCAAGCGCGCTCTCGAAACCCACCCACTGAAAACCCGGATAGTTCCGCGTTCTGAATCGCAATTACTCTCGCAACGTTACAATTCTCACCTCGGGAAGACCGACCCACCATCGCGTCCGGTAGACGCCCGCGAACGCAAACGCCATGAAGAAGAAACCCTCTGAAGACCTCGACGACGACCTCCGGCCTCACTACGATTTCGACTACGGCAAGATGAAGCCGAATCGTTTCGCCGGCGAGAAAATGACACCCAAAAAGACCTTCGTGGTTCTCGACGACGACGTCTTAACTAGTCTTCCACCTCCGAAGACGTGAATGTCGTGCTTCGATCGGCCATCCGCGCCATGCGCACCGCCACAGCCAAACCAAGCTCCTCAAAACGGCGCGCTTCCTGAGACGACCGAAGCGACCTGACTGAGCACCTCGGCAAGAAGTGCGAAAGTTGGTGCCACACGTCTACTTCGCAGCACAGGGAGTTCCGCACAGCAACGCCTATGTCGATTGCAATCGTGAGACTTGGAACTGCCCGGGCGCGCGGCGAAGGCGTTCGGCTCGGGACGGTCCGTCGCCCGCCTCGAGGCGTGCCGAAGCAACGGTTCGGCCCCGATGACTGGTATGACGTCTGGCTACCCACGCTGGCGCCGAGTGCGACGCTGATGACTTCGTTCCGGGCCAGCGTGTCCTCCAGGTGGAAGACTTTCGCGCGCGCCTACCGCGCCGAGATGCGGCGACCCGATGCCGCACATCTCCTTGCAACGCTCGCGGCGCTTTCCCACACCACGAATTTCTCGGTCGGCTGCTACTGCGAGGATGAAACGCAGTGCCATCGATCACTGCTGAGGGAGTTGCTTGTGGAGCAGGGCGCCACATTGGCGGATGGAATTCCGCGAACTTCTCATCTGATCCCATAAGTGTGATCGCGGAAATTGAAACCGAAAGATATCGATCTCGCCGAACGTCGAGTGCGCGAAGTGAAAGAGAGGGCCAGATGAAGGCACATCGAGAGTACGTTCGTGAGCAAAAGGAGAAAAGTCCGGCCCTGGCGAAGGCACTCAGCGGGGCTCAGGCCGAGGCCCGGCTCGCGGTCCTGCTCTCGCGGATGAGGGAGCGCAGAGGATGGACGCAGCGACAGTTGGCCGACGTTGCCGGGATTCGTCAACCTCAGATCGCAAGAATCGAGAGCGGAGCGTACTTTCCAAGCCTGGACACCCTCTGGAAGCTGGCGGATGCCCTCAACGCTACGGTCAGGATCGGGCCGGGTCGCGCAATCTCAATCGCGGCCGGGCGTGCTGCGGCAACTCGACGCTGAAGGGCGACCTGAGTTCATGGAGCTGGATCACGACTGACGGCCACCCGCTTTCCCCTCTACCCACGTCAACTCACGACGCCATCCGAGGGAAGGTCACAGACTTGAAATAACCCTGCACGCTGAATCGTGGAGATGATCGTTTCCGCGGCAGCCGTCAAGCGGCCGATCTCGAACAAATATTGCGACTCGAGAATGACCATCGGAGATAACGACAGGTCGTTCCCGGCAATCAGCAATCTCACCGAAAAAGGTTACGAAGCGCCGGCGTCTTCGTAAAGAAACACGAAGACATGCGTATCAAGGTAAACCAGTCGTCCACTCCGGTGACCAGTCCATGTGCACGAGATCCTCAGCGTCGCCGACGATTGTGCCGGGATGCGGTGTCAGGGTTTCGAGGATGCTCTTGTCTTGCCGATCGGGCTCGATCCGCACCAACTTCCCCTTCCGCTCAATTTCGACCGGCCGGCCAGTCTCGATCACCTCATCAAGAATGCGGTAGATGTTCTGCCGAAGTTGCGAGGCGGTCATTCGCTTTGCCACGATTCGGAACGTACGCCTCGAGTCGTACGTACGTCAATCCCGGTGAACCTTACGCCACGATGAGTGTGCCGTTCTTCCCCTTGAGCGCTTCATGCAGCACCTCGACATCGGTGATCAGCACGTCGCGTCCGGTCTTTCGGACGAACTGGACGGCGGCTTCGATCTTGGGGCCCATCGAGCCAGCGGGGAACTGGCCCGCGGCGAGGTGCTTCTCCGCTTCGGCGACCGTCATCTTCTCCACATTTCGCTCCGACGGCTTGCCCCAGTCGAGTGCGACGCGCTGCACGCCGGTCAGGATGATGAAGAGGTCGGCTTCGAGTTCCGAGGCGAGCAATGACGAGGAGAAATCCTTGTCGATGACCGCCTCGACACCACGCCACTGGCCATCGCGCCCCTTCACGACGGGGATGCCTCCGCCGCCCGCGGCGATGACGACCGCTGCGACATCGGTCATGCGACGGATCGTTTCGAGGTTGAGGATGGTGAGTGGACGCGGAGACGGAACGACATGTCGCCATCCGCGGCCTGAATCTTCGCGCATCGTCCAGCCAAGATCGCTCTCCAGCGCCTCGGCGCGATAGCGGGTGAAGAAGGGGCCGATCGGTTTCGTCGGCTTCTTGAACGCAGCGTCCTTCGGATCGACCTGCACTTCCGTCAGCACCGTGGCCACTTCGCCGCTCAGACCGATGGATTCCAGTCGATTCCGGAGGGCCTGCTGGAGCATGAAGCCGATCGATCCTTCGGTCTGCGCCACGGCGACGTCGAGCGACTGCGGCGGAATCTTCGTGGACGCTTCTTCCGCCTGCACGAGGATGTTGCCAACCTGCGGACCGTTTCCGTGAACCACGATCAGCCGGTAATCGTGCCGCACGATCTCAGCGAGCCAACGCGCGGCCTGCCGCGCTCGCGCCACCTGCTCCTCCTGCGTCCCCCGATCCTCCGGACGAAGAAGCGCGTTGCCGCCAAAGGCCACAACCGCAAGCTTCCTGGACTTCGCCTCGGAGCGCGTCAGTTCGTTCATCGATTCAGGACGCGCTCAGATCTCTTCACGCTCGAGCGGCATGGTCATGCATCGCGGGCCGCCACGAGCGCGAGACAGTTCATGTCCTGCAATCAGCAGTGCGTACTTTTTGTCGGTCCACGTTTCCAGCTCGGTGCGTCCCAGAAGCAGATCGTCCTCATAGACGATGTTGTAGCCGTGACGTGCGAGTTCTTCAGTCGTCTTCACGTTGCGCTCGTAGAGCAGGATGATCCCTGGCGCCAGGGCAAACGCATTCGCTCCGTCGGTCCACTGTTCGCGCTGCTGATCGACTGCGCTCGACCCGCCGCAGTAGATCGGCTCGAGGTCGAAGCCGTTCCGCTTGAGCGCGCCCATCAGCGACTTCTGTTCGGTGTACGACTGCGTCTTCTTCTTGGTCAGGTCGAGCGTCGTCACCTTCGCAGCCTGACCGCCTCCCGGCAGAATCACCGGGGGATAGATCAGGCATTCCGTCGCACTGATGAACGTGAACACGGTGTCGAGGTGCATGAACGAACGCTGCTTCGGCATCTCGACGATGATGATCTTCTTCACGCCGGCATTCGACTCCTGCAGCGCGGCAGCCAGGGCCTCGACACCAGCTCGGTTGGTTCGTTCGGTAACGCCGATGAGCAGAAGGTCGCGCCGCGGAATGAGTACGTCGCCTCCCTCCAGTCGCGGTCCGCGCCGGCCAGGTTTCTCCGGCGCGTCTCCCACGAAGTCGACCCAGAAGATGCCGTCGTCACGCTGGAAGCGCGGATGATTCTCGAACACATACTTCGAGAGCCATGACTCCCGCCTGCGCGCTTGCGTGGCCATGGACGAGACCACGACACGATCGCCGAGGACGACCTGCGGATCGCGCATGAAGAACATGTTCGGGATCGGGAAGAGATCGAACTTCGGCAGCTCGCCTGAGAGTGTCTCGCCCGGGATCCCGGCGATGAGTGTCTCGGCGAGCGCACCGGGAGGCTGCTCGTGAAGCCACCCGGTCAGCTTGCGCCCGAGACGAAGGCGCTTGCCGAGATCGCGCACGATCCACTTGCGGACGTCGGCATCCTCGAGCACCTCTTCGAGAAGATCCTGAAGGTCGAGCACCTCATCGGCTACGTAGCTGATCAGCTGCTGGAAACGGCGATGCTCCTCACGAGCGACCTGCCCGAAAAGGATGTCGTCGAAAAGGAGTTGCTCCATCATCGGAGGAACCATCAGGTCGATCTCGCGACCGGGCAGGTGGACGAGAACGCTCTTGAGGCGCCCGATCTCATTCGTTACGTTGAGCCGCATGCGAGGCGGATTCTACCGCGTGAGGCGGTTCCTCGGTTCCTCGGAGTTCCTCGGGGGTCGAGCAGCTTGCGCGTGAACCTCCGACGGAATCCGTGTAGCCCTCGTCCGAACACGAGACACTTTCCACTCCGAGGAACCGAGGAACTCCGAGGAACCCCGAGGAACCGAATTAGCCCCGCAGACTCTCGGGATCGACGCCGATCTGGGCGCACCAGTCACGGTAGGCGAACGGCGAGATTTCGCTCGGCTTGATCTCGCTGCGACCGCCCCAGAAGACGTTCGTGTAGGAGACCGGGATTCCGACGCTTTCCAGGTGTTCGTCGATGGCGCGTTTGTGCGCGAGGACGGTGTCCTTCTCTGTCCCGTGTGCGACGGCCATGATGTTGACGTTGCGGAACTCCGGACCGCCCTCACGCCAGTAACAATGCGTGAGGATGTGAAAGCGGCCCGCTTCGCGTCCCGCCTCGATCTCCCGGCCTGCAGGGACGGCCCAGTGAAAGAGCCCGTTGAACCGCGTCACCCGCTCACCGCCCTGGTGCGGTTTCACATGCTCGAGAAACGTCGAGAAACGTCCGATGACGCCGCGCTGGTTGAGCGACTCGGCCGTAGCGAGAAACGTCTCGATTTCGACTCCGGATTCAGCAGCGCGGCGCTGCCAGAGATCGCGGGAGATTTCGTCAGGTTCGACCTCGCGCTTGAGCGCAGTCAGCACCTTCCAGTCGAGATCACTCAGCTCGACTTTCTGCGTGTCCTTGACGACGGCCAGCTCATCCGACTTGCTGCCGAACTCCATTCCCTTCCGGCGAACGTGCCCGACGCCGAGGGCAAAGATCCTCTTCGCAGGCATGACGCGGAAGTGTTCGGCGCCCACGAACTTCGCCAGCACGGCGCAATGCTTCTCGACCGAGTAACCCTGCGGAACCTTCACGGTCGTCCAGAGCCGGTAGTTCGAGCCGGGCGTCGCTGCGTCCGTCGATCGAATGACCACATGACCGGAGAAAGGATCCTCCTTGAACATGAAGTCGAACGCGGGGTTGATCTTCTCCTCGGGGAGTTGCCACGCCACCAGCGCGCCTTCCGCGAGATTCGTCGCCATCAGCGTCTGCCGGACGCGACGGATCGTCCCGGCCCGCAGCATCGATGCGATCCGCTCGATCACCAGATCGGGATCGACCTCCGCAAGGCGTCCAATCTCCCCGAACGGATCGCGCACAAACCCCTGGATTCGATCCTCGGAGACTGCCAGGATCTTTGCGTTCAACTCTTCAGTGTGGGATGCGGTCATTGGGGCGGCTCTTGGCTGTTGGCTGTTGGCTGTTGGCTGTTGGGAAAACCGGTTATCGGGTGTTCGATGTTGGGTGAGAGACTAGCCGCCGACCGCCGTGATGTCGAGATTCGATCCAAAATTCACCGGCCTTTCCCGACAGCCAGCAGCCAGGAGCCGCCTCTCCGCTTTTCCCAACAGCCAAAAGCCAAAAGCCAACAGCCGCCTCACCGTTTGACACTCGCTCGCGACGGCGCGTAAAGTGCGACTTCCTGGAGTGATTTGGGGCTGCTTGCAACCAGGCTAAAAAAAGCTAAATTGCCGAGGCAAGTACGCAACTCGTACTTTGTGATCGAGGCCCCGCGACCAGCGGGGCCTTTTTGTTTTTGACCGGGGCAGACATGAACTTCACAGGCAGACGTTCGCAGCAGCTCGTTGAAGCACTCTCGAAGCGGATCCTCATCATCGATGGCGCGATGGGAACGATGATCCAGCGCTACAACCTCGAGGAAGAGTCGTATCGCGGTGACCTCTTCGCAACTCACGCACGCGAACTGCGCGGCAATAACGACCTGCTGAACCTCACGCAGCCGCAGATTATCGAAGAAATTCACAGCCAGTACCTCGCGGCCGGCGCCGACATCATCGAGACGAATACGTTCAACGGTCAGCGCATCTCGATGGCCGACTACGGGCTCGAGGATCGCTGCTACGAGATCAACCTCGCCGCAGCCCGGATCGCACGCCGCGCGGCCGATGCGCACGAAACCGCCGATCGACCACGCTGGGTGGCCGGGGCCATGGGGCCGACGAACCGAACGGCGTCACTTTCCCCAGACGTCAACAACCCAGCGTTCCGGGCCGTGAGCTTCGACGAACTCGTCGACGCGTACTACGAGCAGGCCCAGGGACTGGTCGATGGTGGCGCGGACATCCTCCTGCCCGAGACGACGTTCGACACGCTCAACCTGAAGGCGGCGCTCTTCGCGATCGAGAAGCTCTACGCCGACACCGGAATCCGCCTCCCGATCATGGCGTCGATCACGATCACAGACGCCTCGGGGCGCACGCTCTCCGGTCAGACCGTCGAGGCCTGCTGGAACTCGATCTCGCACGCCAACCTGGTCAGCGTCGGCGTCAACTGCGCGCTCGGCGCGGAAGAGATGCGCCCTCACGTCGAGGAACTCGCCGCGATCGCGCCGATCTACATCTCGTGTTATCCAAATGCAGGTCTGCCCAATGCGCTCGGCGGCTACGACGAGACCCCTGCGCAACTCGCAGAGATCGTGCGCGATTTCGCCAGCAGCGGCTGGATCAATGTCGTCGGCGGCTGTTGCGGAACGACTCCGGACCACATTCGCGTCATTGCCGAAACCGTCGCCACGCTCGCTCCTCGCGTGCCCTCGACGATCGAACCGTATCTCCGACTGAGCGGACTCGAACCCCTCACGGTGCGTCCCGAATCGAACTTCATCATGGTTGGCGAGCGGACCAACGTCACCGGTTCGCCGAAGTTCGCACAGCTCATCAAGGCGGGCGACCTCGAAAACGCGGTCCGCATC
>JBKJVD010000225.1:0-3451 GCA_046590585.1 Thermoanaerobaculia bacterium
CCCTCTCCGAACATGGTCGAGTAGTAGGCAGTGAGCTGGCGAAACGCCGTGGCTCGTTCCTCCGGGATCGTCAGCGTGCGGGTGGCAGCGTCGTAGGTGTTGGTGCGCATGATCGACTTCAGTCGAGCGCTGAGCACCGCCTTTCGATCCGCGCCTAGTTCCTCGAAGTGCGACGCACCTTCTGCAGTGGCCCATTGATCGAGAATGCTCGTCGATTCGCGATGCAGGTAGTCGGCCGTCCAGTCGGGAGCCACATACGCTCCATGGCCGAAGATCGAACCGATCTCCTGCCCACCGATGGATTGCCAGACGTTCTGACCGTCCATGATCGTCGTGCCGTCGAAGAGAAGCGTCCCGCTGGTCGTGACGACCTTCTCCGGAATGGGAGGCGCGTTCTGGATCCCCTTGTATCCAACCACACCCAGAACCAGGAACGACACTGTCATCAGGACGATGAACGCGATCCAGTATTTCTTGTACATCGAGACCTCCGCAACCTTCAATTGCCCATCCGGGCATCTGCTCCAGACGATAGAGATCGTGCGGCGGTCACGGCATGACCGTTGTCATACGGAGTAGCGAAAGGCAGGAGAGATTGACGATGCGGACCGAGATTGTGGTCGCCACTTATGCGAAGGCGTCATGTCACTGGTCTGTGATGCCGCTGCGACCCTCGATCCTCTACACTGCTTTGCCATGCGGTGCACAGTCGTAATCCTTGCGCTCGTTGCCTCCTGTCCCCTGATCGCTCAAGGTACGTTCAACCCCACCGCCATCGTTTCGCTGCGTGGCGTGAATGCGAGCGGACCGGAGTCATGGGCCGCCGGTGGTTGGGGAAGGATGAACGGAGGAGGCGACCGGAACGATCTCTTCGCAACGGTCCGCGCAGGGATCGACTGGAAACCCGCGCAGTGGTTGACGCTGCACGCCAGCGGTCTGGCCCGGCACGAGCCGGAAACTTACGAAGGGAAAAACGCCGGGATCCTCGAGGCCTACGCCGACGCGAACTTTGCTGCAGGCCGTGAAGAGTTCCGGATTCGAGCCGGCCACTTCTTCCTCCCGACCTCGCGCGAGAATCGAGAGGACCTCTGGACCTCTCCCTACACCCTGTCGCTCTCCGCGATCAACACCTGGATCGGCGAGGAATTCAAGCCGACCGGAGTCGAGATGCAATGGAAGCACTCCAGCACCACCGGAATCCTTACCACTGCCGTCACCGGCTTCCGCAACAACGACACATCCGGCACGCTTCTCGGCTGGCGCGGATGGAGCGTCGGCGATCGTCTCAGCGTGTACGGTGAGACGGTCGCGCTTCCCGCCCTTCCCTCGTTCGACCAGTTTTTCCTCCGCCAGCGCGATGGCACCGAGCCCTTCGGCCGCGATCTCGACGGTCACCTCGGCTACGCAGCAAGACTGCGCTGGTCGCTTCCGGAGCGGATGACGGTTCAGCTGGCGCACGTCGACAACGGCGGTGACCGAGTCCTCTACAGGGACCAGTACTCCTGGGACACGCGCTTCGACATCCTCGGCGCCGACTTCGGAAACCTCGAGCACACTTCGGTGGCGACCGAATACATCCGCGGCAAGACCGGCATGGGGGACAAAAGGCGTCCTGCCTACGTCGACGCCGACTTCAACGCGTTCTATCTCCTGATCTCCCAACGCTTCAGGAAGGAACGCTTCACGGCGAGATACGACCTCTTCGCCGTGAACGAAAAAGATGGTTCGCGCGGCGAGTCGAGCGACGATCACGGGCGCTCGTGGACGCTGACCTGGATGCACGACCTTCGCGATCATTTCCGGACCGCGCTCGAATTCACCCAGGTCACCGGCCGTCACCCCGCAGCCGAAGGTGCAGGGGTCCCTGCATCTTTCGATGGCCGGAGCGTGACGGCAGAAATCCGATACGCGTTCTGATGGGGATGGCGGGCATGTCTGGTCCGCCCTCCGTGTTAACGTCGGCCTGATGTCCGTGCCGCAAGACCCGCTCCTCACTGCCTGCGAAACTCTCGGTGCCGCCGATGGCTCGGAGCGGATTCTCATCGTTGCCCCTCACATGGACGACGAGGCGATTGGCGCGGCGGGCTTCGCGGCCGACGCCCTGGCCGGCGGAGCGACAGTGTCGGTGGTGTTCCTGACGGCGGGTGACTGCAATCGCTTCTGCGCCCGCCTGCTGTTCCGGCGACTCAACCCCTCGCCGGATCAGTACATCGCCGTAGGGCGGACGCGCATCGCGGAATCCGCAATCGCCGGAACGATCCTCGGCTTGAAGCAAGAGAACTCGTTCATCCTTGGTTACCCCGACCGCGGCCTCGAAGAAATGGTCGCCCGTCCTGGAGAGATCGTTCGATCGACCTCCACGGAACGTCGCGAAATCCCGTACGAGCAAGCGCTCTCTCCCGGCGCCTCGCACACCCTCGGCAATCTGCTGGACGACCTGGCCGCGGTACTCGATGTCACTCGTCCGACGACCATCTTCTCCCCTGCCGGCTTCGACGTGCATCCCGATCACAGCGCCGCCGCCGCCATCGTCGACATCGCTCTGCGGCGGGCACGCATGGCGCCTCGCCGGCTCGCCTATCTCGTCCATCAAAGCCGGTTCATGAAGACGTTCGTCTGGCAACGACACGCAGCGGTCGTCCCCCCCGAGCGGATGCGACGGTTCTCGTGGGCCACATACCACCTCAGCGAACGCGCGATCCAGGTCAAGCACGACGTGCTGCAGAGTTACGACAGCCAGCGCCCTTACCTGACTCTGTTACGCAACGCCTTCGTGCGGCCCAACGAGCTGTTCCTCGTGCATGGCGAAGCACGTCTGCCGGCAGAGATCGAGGAACGCCGCTCGCTCGAGCTGGCGATCACGTAAGTCCGGACCATCCGTCTGTTTAGTGGGCCCTGCGCCAAGAACTGTCTCGATTAGGAGTACCCGCATGCAAGCTGTCTCCCTTCTCCCCACGGGAGAAGGTGGCGCGGCGCGCCGGATGAGGGGGCACGCGAAGGTAACTTGAATCTATCGCAGAGTTCAGAGCACAGTGAGGGCTAACCGCGCGTTGCACCGTCATCTTACGCTCCACGGGCCGCAATCTTCATTGACTCCCACCCCTCATCCGGCGCTGCGGCGCCACCTTCTCCCACGAGGAGAAGGATGATTGCTACGGCTTCGCCGTAAGAGAAACTGGAGTTCGTGAGCGAGCCGCAGGAACCGTCTAACTTTGACCGCCCGGATGCAATCGGTCTCCCTTCTCCCCGCGGGAAGGTGGCGCGGCGCGCCGGATGAGGGGGCGCGCGAGGGTAGATTGAATCCAGCACGGATTTCAGGGTCGAGTCAGGGCTAACCGCGCCTTGCCCCGTCCTCGTACGCTCGGGTCACCAATTCTACATTGACTCCCACCCCTCATCCGGCGCTGCGGCGCCACTTTCTCCCACGAGGAGAAGGATGATTGCTACGGCT
>JBKJVD010000227.1:0-5153 GCA_046590585.1 Thermoanaerobaculia bacterium
CTCACACGGAATGATCTCTGTCAGCCCCCGGGGCGCAGTCGAAGGACCTGGCCCAACAAGAGCTCGGATCGAACGTCACCGGATCAAAACGTCGTCCAAAGACCTGGCCCCGTTTCGTTTACCGTTTCGTTTACTCGGATGCGAAACGAAAGAACAAAGACCTGGCTCCGTTTCGTTCCGGAGTGAGAGAGGCCGATCTCTGTCAGGCCCCCATGCTCAGTTCGGAAGACCTGGCCCAACAAGAGCTGGCCCAACAAGAGCTCGGATCGAACGTCACCGGATGAAAACGTCGTCCAAAGACCTGGCCCCGGTCGGCAAAAACGTCGTCCAAAGGCCTGGCCCGGTCGGCACGGAGGCACGGAGGCACGGATGAGAAACGAAAGAAACGGAGACCTGGCCCCATTTCGTCGAAGAAACGGAGACCTGGCCCCATTTCGTCCCAAGCGCCACTCACCGCGCTCGTTTCGTCCACTGATCGATTCAACTGCCCGTTCTCAGCCCTCTCGTATAGAGATCGTTCTTCTTCCCCTGCAGGTAAATGTCGAACCAGTTCATGATGTGCTGCAGCCGCTCGATCCGATGCCCAGGCTGTCCGGAACGGGACAACTCATGCGTCTCATCCGGAAAGCGGATCATGACAGTCGGCTGGCGCCGGTATTTGAGTGCTCGGAACATCATCTCTCCACCCGCCATTGGCGGCGTGCGAAAGTCGGTCTCTCCCTCGATGAGCATGAGCGGTGTCTTGATGCGATCGACGTATGTCATCGGTGAGCGCAGCGCGTACTCCTGCGGATCTTCCCATGGCGGCTTGCGGAACCACGACTGCTGGAAGAGTGTGAAATCGGCTGTGTACCAGAACGTGGCCCAGTCGGCGATCGATCGCTGCGCGACCGCCGCAGCGAAACGATTGGTCTGCGTAATGATCCAGTTCGTGAGGATCCCTCCCCCGCTCCCGCCCGTCACGCCGAGTCGATTGGGATCGATGTAGCCGCGCGCAATCACGCCGTCGACAGTCGCCATCAGGTCCTTGTAGTCATCACCCGGAAATCGGAACTGAATGATGTTCCCGAACTCCTGTCCGAACGTCGAACTGCCGCGGGGGTTCGGGTAAACCACCACATAGCCCTTCGCTGCCATCCACTGCATCTCGTGCACGAACGTATGACCGTAAGCGGCGTGAGGACCACCGTGGATGTTGATGATGAGCGGATACTTCCGCTTCGGATCGAAGTCGGGCGGCTTCTGCAGCATCGCGTGGATTCGCTTGCCGTCGAAGCTCGGGATCCAGACCTCTTCCGGCGCTGTGAGGCGGAACTCGTCGAAGAGCTTGCCGTTGACGTTCGTGATCTGGGTCTGCGATCCCTTCTCATCGATGAGGAAGAGTTCACCGATGCTCATCGGCGTTGAAATCAAAGCGACAGTCCGCCCGCCTCGGATCGTGTAAGAAACAACTTCCTGCGCCCGGTCCGTCCAGGGCTCGACCCGGCCGCTCGCGACATCGACGCGCTCGAGGTTAGATCGACCTTCCTTCGCTCCGGTGATTGCGATCGATCGGCCGTCCGGACTCCAGACCGGCAGCGAGGCGTAACCGCCGCGTGGGGGGTGTTGATCTCCGGCCAGGCCGGCGAATACGTCGTAGTCATACGCGGTCGTCAGGTTCCGCGGCGTCGAGCCGGACGCTGACGAGGTGACGAACAGATCCGGCTGATCGTAGGAGCGGACTGGCTTTCCCTCAGTTCCTTCGAAGGCGATCCATTGTCCGTCCGGGCTGATCGCCAGACGGTCGATCTCTCCGTCGATACTCGCCACCTTCGCAACGTCGCCGCCGTCGCGAGGAACCGAGAACAGGTCGCTGTCCGGGAAGTCGTAGTAGGGCTCGAGCGTTTGCGTCGAGGTGAAGTAGATGCGGCTTCCATCCGGACTCCACAGCAGGTTCTCCACATCAAACTCTGCGGACGTGAGTTGTTTCGGCTTCGCGTCTTCGGCGTCGGTATCGACTCGCCACGCCTGGGTGTTGCGCGTCGGATCGAGATAGCCGGAGCCGTTGCTGCGGTACCTCGCCTGAGTGATGATGCGGACGTCGCTCTCCGGCGGCATGTCGTCGCCGGCTTTCTTCTCCTCGAGATCGCCCGGTCTCGTCGTTGCGGAAAACGCAATCTGGTCCCCTTTTGGGGACCATGAGAGCGACTCGACGGACTTGTTCATCGAGGTGAGCTTGCGCGGTTCCCCTCCCGCCAGCGGAAGTAGGAAGATCTGCGAAGGCAGCGGCTTTCCCTCGCCATCGAGGGAGCGAATAAACGCAATGCGTTTTCCGTCGGGAGACCATCGCGGCCTGGAGTCGCGCGGTCCGTTCGTCAGCCGGCGCGGCGTCGCCCGCGGCGCTGCATCGACTGCCCAGATCGCCGTGTCGTAGCCTTTCTTCTTCTCATTCACCGTGACGCGGGTGAACACCACCTGCATCCCATCCGGCGAGAGCTGCGGATCGGCAATCCATTCGAAACGGAGAAGGTCGCGTTCAGTGATGAGTCGTCGATCAGCGCCTTCGACGAGGGAGGCGCGCATGACGAACAGAACGAATACGACAAACAGGATTCTTTTCATGACTCTCCCGGCGGCTCAAAAATCGGTAGGAAAGTCGAAGGTACACCATGACAGCCGGTTCAGCATGGCGATCGTACCGGCCGTTCCGGGGAGGTGCAGCACACCACGCGTCCGCACAGGCCAGCTCTCGAAACTGTCAGGAAGCGCCTACACAATAACCGGAGACCCGCTCCCGGAATTGCGCCGTGACATAGGCGATAACTGGGCGTATGTTGATACCTCGCCGAGCACCTTTCCTCGGAACACCAACGGCTCTGGACTAAGCCAGATGCCCTGGATTTACCCCTCTTAGCCTCCCGATTTTCTCCGAAGCCCTAGCTGCGACAGGAGTCGCTGACCGGCGCGATCGGCAGAGCCGCCTCAGCGCGGTAAGGGGATTCGATGGGACTGCGCATGAGCAATCCGTTCCGCTCCGGCCACCACCCCCGCCGTCTCACCGCGCCAAAGTCGACCCGTGTGACCGCCCTACCCACATCAGCGGGATGCAATCATGACGAGCCCTAGCGATGTCACGCTCCCGGAGGGTGTGGACGTTCATCTCGCACAACTGGAGGGACGCTACCGCGGTTTGCTGGAGGCCGCGCCCGATGCGATGGTCGTCGTGAACGAGGCGAAGCAGATTGTTCTGCTGAACCTTCAGGCCGAAAAACAGTTCGGGTATCGCCGTGACGAACTCGTGGGTCAGCCGGTCACGACCATCATTCCGAAGGGATTCGCTGAGCGGCTGATTGCAGACGGAACCCGCAGTGCAGCGGACGCCCTCGCCCAGCAGATCGGCACGGGAATCGAACTCGCCGGCCGGCGCAAGAACGGAAGCGAGTTTCCGATCGAGATCATGCTCAGCCCATTGCAAAGCGTCGATGGAATTTTGGTGACCGCAGCCATCCGCGACATCAGCTTGCGCAAGGCAGCGGAACAGCACCTTGCCGAGATCGAAGCGCGGCGGCGTGTCGTCGAAGAAGCCTTGCGGCAGAGCGAAGAGCAGTATCGGATGCTTCTCGACGGCGTCCAGGATCACGCGATCTTCATGATGGACCCTCGCGGCCAGATCGTGAGCTGGAACGCCGGCGCCGAACGGATCAAGGGTTATGCCGCGGACGAGATTCTCGGACGTAACTTTTCATGCTTCTTTCCACCTGAGGACATCAGGCGTGGACGTCCGGAGGAAGTACTCCGGCTCACGGTCGCGAACGGCCGGTACGAAGAGCAAAGCATGCGTGTGCGGAGCGACGGCACCCGGTTTCTGGCCAGCGTCACATTTACCGCATTGCACGACGCGTCCGGCACGCTGCGAGGATTCTCCGAGTTCAGCCACGACCTGAGTGAAAGCAAGGAATCCGAGGCCCGGTATCGAGGGCTTCTCGAAGCCGCTCCCGACGGCATGGTTGTCGTGAATGTCGATGGAGAAATCGTCCTCCTGAACGTCCAGGCTGAGAAACAGTTCGGCTATCGCCGCGACGAACTCGTAGGTCAGCCTGTGACGAACATCATCCCGAGTGGCTTCGCGGAGCGATTGATTGCGGACGGCACCCGAAGCGCTGCTGAAGCTCTGGCCCAGCAGATCGGTACAGGAATCGAACTCTCCGGGCGCCGGAAAAACGGCACCGAGTTTCCGATTGAAATCATGCTGAGTCCTCTCGAAAGCGCCGAAGGAATTCTGGTCACGGCTGCCATCCGCGACATCAGCGTGCGCAAAGACGCAGAGACTCACCTGGCGCAGATGGAGAGCCGGTACCGAGGACTACTGGAGGCGGCGCCTGACGCGATGGTGGTCGTGGATCAACACGGTGAGATTGTGCTGCTCAATGTTCAGGCCGAGAAGCAGTTCGGCTACCACCGTGATGAACTGGTCGGCCAGCAGGTCAAGAACATCATTCCTGAGGGGTTCGCGGAGCGATTGATCGCAGACGCGCTCCGCTCAGCCGAGGACGCTCTGGCTCAGCAGATCGGAGCCGGAATCGAATTGAACGGACGCAGAAAGAACGGCAGCAGATTCCCGATCGAGATCATGCTCAGCCCCCTGGCCAGCGCCGAGGGGATTCTGGTCACCGCTGCAATTCGCGACATCACAGACCGCAAACGTAGCGAGAGCGCCCTTCGTGAAAAAAACACGGAGATGGAGCGCGCCAACCAGGCCAAGGATCGCTTCCTCGCCAGCATGTCGCATGAACTGCGCACGCCGCTCAACGGCATCATCGGCTTCGCCGAGTTCCTCGCCGACGGCAAGCCGGGCGCGGTGAACGACAAGCAGACCGAATACCTCGGAGACATCCTGACCAGCGGGCGGCATCTGCTCCAGCTGATCAACGACATGCTCGACATCGTCCAGGTACAGGCTGGCAAATTGAAGGTGAACATCGAGTCGTTCGGCTTGAAGGAAGCGGTGGAAGAAGTCTGCGCAGGCGTCCGCCCGCTGGCCGAGAACAAGCGCATCTCAATGTCGGTGAACGTCGCGGCCGAACTTGGAGCCGTGGTCACGGACCCGCAGCGATTCCGCCAGATCCTGTTCAACCTCGTTTCGAACGCGCTCAAGTTCACTGACGACGACGGTC
>JBKJVD010000244.1:0-3034 GCA_046590585.1 Thermoanaerobaculia bacterium
CGCGATGCGTACGACGACGCGACGTACTCACGATCGCGATACCCGATCGGGCGCGCCAGCCGGTTCATCGCCGTCAGGCTGAACGCCGAGTGGATGTGGAAGACGATCGCCAGAAACGTCACGACTCGTGCGATCCAGAGGCCTGCCTCGTGCGGAAGCAACGGAGCGCCCATCACGCGAAGCCAGTCGGCGTAGGCTTGATACTTTTCCGGACCGTAGAAAATCTTCAGGTTCCCGGCCATGTGCGCCAGGATCCAGCCGAACATGACCACGCCTGTGACTGCCATCACCGCCTTCTTGCCAATGGCAGAGCGGTAGAACGAACCTATCCACAACATGCGGAGTTCACCTCGGTGACTGCTGCTGGATTGCGCGGCGATGCCTGCTGACGGCTCTCGAGCACGGATCGGCGCCCATCCGTCGACATCATAGCGGGGAACCATCGACCGTCAAGGATGACAATCACTGAACGCGACCCTTTGGTCAGCGTGTCGCGACGATCCGGCCATCCGCCCTGGCGGACACCGGCGACTGGGACTCGATGTATCGCCGCAATTCGTCCCTCACCCGCTTCTTCGTATCGACCGCTTCAATCCCCTTGAAGAACTCCGTGTAGTCAGGCGCGACGCGAC
This sequence comes from Thermoanaerobaculia bacterium, assembly GCA_046590585.1. Classification (GTDB taxonomy): domain Bacteria; phylum Acidobacteriota; class Thermoanaerobaculia; order Gp7-AA8; family Gp7-AA8; genus JBKJVD01. The sequence continues at coordinate 633 of JBKJVD010000244.1, forward strand.
TGAGGTAATCGGTCGTCGCGACGCGGTAGATCCTCGCGGGATCGATCAACGCTCCGGCTACCCGCGCTCCACCGGGATCCGCAACGCTGAGGCGGACCCCTGAGACCTGCGCAAATTCGTTGCTTCCTGAAAGCGAAGCGGCGTGCGCCAGCAATCTGCTGAGCCGATCACCGCGCATGGCATAGACCAGGATGGCGTTGTCATACGGGAGCACGGCGCGCAACCCTTCCAGCGTGATCTCTCCTGGAGAGAAGCCTTCCCGGAAACTGCTCGCGGTCGACAGCGCCACGTCCGCGCCGGAGGTGGAACGCATCAGGTCGAGCACCAGATCGCCGAGCGCAGAGTCGCGGACGGTGTGGCCCGTGATGTCGATCGAACTCTCTGCACTGCCAATGACGCGGAACAGATCGCGAAACGCCGGGTCGCGCTCGAGCGCCTTCTGCATGGCCGCCACCCGTCTGGCGAGCTTTCGGTCCGGACGCGTGGTGGCGTTGACCGGCACGAGGCTGCCGCTCACTCCCGCCAGCTTCCTGCCATCGAAGCGAAGCACCGTGCGACTGATGTAAGTCAGATACTGATACGGCGAGATGAACCACGTCGCCGTGCCGTCGATCTTCGTCAGTTCCTGTTTGAGATGACTGTGCGTCCCGAAGATCATGTCGATGCCCGGAACCTCCCGCGCCAGCACGAAGTCGTCTGCCGCGTGTTCGTGCCCGATCATGATCACGACATCAGCCTTCTCCTGTTCACGAAGCGTCGCGACGGCCGCACGCGCTGCAGCGATCCGATCGGAGAACGTCAGTTCGGGAACCTTCATCAGCGTTTGAAAGTCCGGTCCAGCAACCGCGAACACGCCGATCGTGACGCCCGCGCGCCGGAAAACGCTCCACGGCTTCATGCCCGAGGTGTTGGCGCTCAGGATCGGGTAGTCGACCGTTCCCGCGCAGCGCCGATACTCCTCGAAGCCGTAGTCGGCATCGTGGTTGCCGAACGCCATCGCATCCACGGCACCATTCAGCCACTCCCACTCCGCGCAGCGATATTTCTCCGGCCAGACGTGAGCGCCCTTGCTGAGCATGTCTCCGCCATTGAAGACGAGCGCACCCTTCGACCGCTCGTCCCGCAGATAGCGCACCGCCCGCGCAATCCCCCCCTGGTCCAGCTTCCCCTCGGAGAAGAATGGCAACGCATGCGAGTGGTAATCGGAGAAGTGCAGGAGCGTGATGTCCGAGGCGAACGCGCGCGCAGCGAGAAGGAGCGTAACGACCAACAGGGCTGAAGTCTTCATGCTGCTGCGGAGTCTAACGCGGAGGAGCTTTCCTCCGCGTACGGCGCGCCGCCCTTCACAGCCCGGGTATCACTCACAATAGAATGAACGCATGCGACCTTTATTGGTGATCGGCACTATTCTGCTGCTTCTCGGTATCGCCTCTTTCTTTGTCCCCGTTCCGCGTCGCGAACGACACGGCATCGACGTTGGCGGTGTCTCCCTCGGCGTCGAGACGACAACGCGCAACAAGATCCATCCGGCCATCAGCACGCTTCTCGTTGGCGGTGGCGTGATCCTGATCCTGGCTGGTCGAAAAGGAGCGCGGTAGAGGCAGGCCAGAACCGCTCGGCTGTTGGCTGTTGGCTGTTGGGAAAGGCGGGTGATGCGGGCGTCCTACGGCTGCAGCGCGAGCGCTTCACTTCCGCCGGCGGTGATGACGACGGAGCGGATTCCGGGGAGGGCGAGGAGGGTTTGTTCGACGGCGGCGCGGATGGCGATCGCGCGGCAGGAGCCGCCCGTGTTGCGAAGGCGTTCGTTGAAGTCGACGGTGACCACGCCATCGCGGAGGCTGAGGCTCCGCAGTTCACTTCCGGGCGGGAAGGGCGTGGTGAATCCCTGCTTTGCCTCGAGTTCCGTGGGACCTTGAACCAGCGCCTCGACGAGGACCCTCGCCACGGAGGTCGTGCGTGGGATCCGCCGTTCGAGCGCGATCACTCGACTGCAGTCGTTGCCGTCTGGCTGAGGGTTCGGGAAGAAGAGGACTCTCGGCACCAGGTCCGTTCCTCTCGTTGCCGTGGCGCGGGCGAGGGTTCCCTGTGCCGGCTCGGCCGGGTCGACGACTTCGAGGATGACGAACGAACCGGGATCGGCGGTCAGGATGACTTCGTTCTCGAACGCGCCGATCTGTGCCCGGGCATCGGCGGCCGGAGCAATCGGGCTCGACTCCATCAGCCGCCCGCGAGAATCACGGACCCGGAGTTCGAGCGAGCCCGAGCCATTGGAGACTCCGGTCACGGTCAGTGGATTGGACCCGGCGATGCGATCGATCGTGACGATCGGTCTTGGCCCCGCAGGAACGGCAGGTTCCGTTCCTCTGCACGAGGCCAGCATCAGCATCGCCACCGCGATGTTC
>JBKJVD010000132.1:0-35565 GCA_046590585.1 Thermoanaerobaculia bacterium
CGCACGAGCCGCTGGTCGGGAACACCGTGACGAGTTCGGCAATCATGTGGAGCATCATCAGCGTGATTCTCCTGCTCGCCTCGATCGGCGGCCTGATCTGGTACATGGGTTCAGGAAAGGGCCATTCGGAGACGCTGGAACCGGCGAATACCGATCCACTCCTCGAAATGAAGCTGACTCCGTCGCAGAAGTCGACCGTCAAGTACTTCCTGGTCGTGGCGCTGTTATTCGTATTGCAGATCGTGTTCGGTGTGCTCGTCGCTCACTACGCGGTCGAAGGCGATGGCTTCTACGGCATAAAGCTCGACGATATTCTCCCGTACCAGATCGCCCGGACGTGGCACCTGCAGATCGGTATTTTCTGGATTGCCACCTCCTGGCTGGCGACGGGGCTGTTCATCGCGCCGGCCGTCGGGGGGCGTGAGCCGAAGTTCCAGCGCCTGGGAGCGAATATCCTTTTCGGTGCGCTGCTCGTCGTTGTATTCGGATCGCTGACGGGGGAGTGGCTCGGCATCAAGCAGAAGTTAGGCAGTCTATGGTTCCTGTTCGGTGCCCAGGGTTGGGAGTATGTCGATCTCGGGCGTGTCTGGCAGATCCTGCTCTTCTCCGGCCTTCTGATCTGGCTCGTGCTGATGACTCGCGCCGTCTGGCCCGCGCTGAAAAAGAAGAGTGAGGATCGCAACCTCCTGACGCTCTTCCTCGTCTCCTCCATCGCCATCCCGACGTTCTACGCAGCGGGCCTGATGTACGGTCAGCGCTCACACATCGTCACCGCTGAGTACTGGCGCTGGTGGGTAGTGCATCTGTGGGTGGAAGGCTTCTTCGAAGTCTTCGCCACCGTCGTCATTGCGTTCCTCTTCACCCGGCTCCGCCTTCTGGAGATCCGCAGCGCAACGAAGGCGACGCTCTTCTCGACGATCATCTACCTGACCGGTGGCGTGATCGGGACGTTCCATCACCTCTACTTCACAGGGATGCAGAACTCAGCGCTGGCGCTCGGCGCTGTCTTCAGCGCGCTCGAACTCGTTCCGTTGATCATCATCGGATTCGAGGCGCGGGCGAACATCCGCCTGGCGCAGGGGACCCCTGCGGCGCAGTGGATCCGCCAGTACCGGTGGCCAATCATGTTCTTCGTCTCGGTCGCGTTCTGGAATCTCGTCGGCGCGGGTCTCTTCGGATTCCTCATCAATCCCCCGGCCGCGCTCTACTACGTGCAGGGTCTCAACCTCACGCCGCTCCACGGTCATACAGCGCTGTTTGGTGTCTATGGGATGCTCGGACTTGGGTTGCTGCTCTTCTCGTTCCGCGCGATGAATCCATCGGCGATCTGGAAGGAGCGTCCGATCAAGCTCGCTTTCTGGTCGATCAACATCGGGCTCGGACTGATGGCGCTGATCAGCCTCCTTCCGGTCGGGTTGTTGCAGGCAAGGGCGGCCATCGAACAGGGGACGTGGTATGCGCGCTCCGCGGAGTTCATGCAGGCGCCGCTGCTGCAGAACCTCCGCTGGCTTCGCGTCTTCGGCGATTCGCTGTTCGGCATCGGGGCACTCATCTTTGCCTGGTTCGTTCTCGGGCTCGTGACGGGCCATTCCTTTGACCGCAGCGCTCCCGCTCCCGTCGATGACAGGAGCCCGCTCCTCGATCTCGATCTGGTGGCCGCCCTGCCTCAGCAGGCGCGGAGCATCACCGCGAACTGATCTTTCGTTTTCGTGGTCATGGCGCCGGCCGGAGAGTCCGCCGGCGCCATGACCTTTTCCTGTCTGAGCGCCCGCTCGCCCCGGGGTTCGTCGCACTGGCGTCCTCTTCGCAGTCCCTCAGTTCGGTTTATGGAGGCTGCATGGGCACGAGGGACAGCAACAGGCGGAAGGAAGATCACTCGCTGAGCCGGCGCATGGAACTCCTGGCGCAACGAGTGACGCATTTTTCAGGCAGTTCGTGGGGCTTCTCGCTCGCGCTCCTGGTGGTCGTCGTGTGGGCCTTCACCGGTCCGATGTTTCATTTCTCGGAGACCTGGCAACTGGTGATCAACACCGGCACGACCATCGTGACCTTTCTGATGGTTTTCCTCATTCAGCGAACGCAGAACAAGGACAGTCTCGCGCTGCACCTGAAGCTGAACGAACTCGTGGCGGCGGTGCAGGGGGCGAGCAACCGGCTGATCGACGTGGAGAGCCTGTCGGAGTCTGACCTCAGGGCTCTGTCCGCGCACTATGCTCGACTGGCCGAGCGCGCCGAAGATGACGAGGACATCACGAAATCGCACTCGATCGAGGAGGCAGAAGCGAGGCATAGCAGGAAACGCGAGCGTCGCGTCGGCGACCGGGGGAAGGGCTGAGGGGAGACCGGTTCCCGTTCCTGTTGAATCAGGGCGTGCGTTTGCGGCGGTCCCTGGCTGCCTTGTTGCGGCGGCCAGGCTCAGTCGGATGCTTCGCCTCCTGAACCGGGTCGTAGTCGCGACGGGTCTCGGAGTCACTGAGCCGTTTCTCGTCCGGTTTTTCGGCTGGCAGTCGTTTATTTTTGCCTGCTCCCACGTTTTCCCCTGCCTCTGTAGAGCCTACCTCAATGGGGCGCAGCCGTGCTTCGGTAAATGCTGCCGTTCCCGCCCGAACCAGGGATGGCGCACGGCTCGCATGGGCTGAGTTCGTGAGTAGCTGCGAGTTGATCGGTCGGGTCGCCGGAATCAGCCGGATGAGCGACGATGAGTTCCGGGAGTTCGAACTCGATCTCGTCCGGCTCTACCGGACCGATCCAGGCTCCCAGGAGGGAGTGGTAGTCGCTCTCACCGTGGCCGATCTGCAACCGGCCAATGACACGACGACCCGTACTCGGCTCACCGAGATTTTTGGGATGCTCCAGCACGTGCACGACCCCTTCGTCACAGGGTCGGCGCAAAATGTATCCCCGTCATTGCCGCGGAACAACCTTAGGCAGATCGGTGACGACAGGAGTGCGGATGACGCAGCCGGGGAGCTACTGGACCCTCGATGGATGAGACGACGGGGCGTCTGACGGATTCAGCGGGCCGGCTCCGGTAGCCGGGCCGCGCTGCTCACCACTGATGGGCTTCGTCGATGGGAGTTTCGCGAACGACCTCTTCTTCCATCTCCGGCGTCTCGTCACCAGTCTGTCTCTGTACGCGCTTCTCGTCTTTCGCTACTTTCTTGTCACGCTTCGCCTGCTCGCGCTGGCGCTTCAACATGGATGGGCGGGGTTTAGGCAATCAAGACCTCCTGGGGAACTGCTTCGGCGGCGCCGGCCCTTGCAGGCTTCATTTTGACGCGACCGCAGGCGCGAGCTTTCGCGCCGGGTGACAGGGTGCAGCACGCGGGCAAAAAAAGAAAGGGACAGGTGTGAACCTGTCCCTTTCCAGTAAAGTTCAGGGCCTGAATCAGGCCATGGTGACGTTCGATGCCTGCATGCCCTTCGGGCCGCGGATCGCTTCGAACTCGACTGCTGCGCCCTCAGGAAGCGACTTGAAGCCGTTGCCCTGAATCGCGCTGAAGTGGACGAAATAGTCGCTGCCGTCCTCCGAGGTGATGAAGCCGAAGCCCTTCGCATCGTTGAACCACTTGACTGTGCCGTTCTGTCTCATTGTGAATCTCCTTTTTCTGTGACTTGGCAACTCGGAGATTCTGAAACACTTGTTCGTCGTCTCGGTTGATGCTGTATCACTTCTAACGCAAAGGACAACCGGATCCGGGAGGAAGAATTCCCTCATGCGAGGGATGTGATGCAAGGGAACGTCAAACGGCAAGTCAGAATTCAGAAGTCAGAATTCAGAATGGAGAAGAAGCGCGAGACTCAGCCGCCGAGGGCGATTTCTTTGGACGGATGAAGGTCTGTCATTCAGGCCCTCCTGGATCCTTGGGCTCGTGTAGAGTACGAGCCTATGAGCAAGAGAGAGCATATTGAGACTTCGACCTCGAGCCGGAGCACCCTGATCCTTCTGGCGATCGGCGGGGTTCTGGTGCTGGCGCTGGTCGGCTGGGCGCTGAGCCGTTCGATCGCTCCACAGCCGATTGCGGTGGCGTCCGACGCGACACCGACGGCAGGGGCGGCATCGGCGGATCCGGGCACGAACAACCCCGCCACATCCTCTGCCTCGACACCGGCTGAACTGGGGCAGCGCTCCGATGAAGAGAAGGCGAAGGCCGCGCTTGACCGGGTCACCCCCGATCAACTCAAGCAGATGGTGGACGCCGGAAACGTGACCATCATCGATGTGCGCGACGCCGAATCGTTCGGAGTGTCCCACATCGCAGGCGCGCTGCACATTCCGCTGTCGAGGATCGAAGGCGAGATTGGTTACCTGCCGAAAGGCAAGCCGATCGTCGCCTACTGTACGTGACCCGCTGAAGAGTCGAGCGCCGGTGCGGTGCTCATCCTGCAGCGAAGTGGAATCCAGAACGCCTCGGCTCTTCTCGGCGGCCTGCACGCATGGGAAGGCAAGGGTTACCCGGTCGAGAAGTCAGCGGTACCGACTGCGAACTAGCTCACGATCCAGGTTTCGCGGACGGTGGCGGTTCGGCCGGATCGCCGCTGCCTGCGGTCCGTGAACCGCTCGTGCGCGCGTCGAACATCGCTCGCCCTGCGGCAATTGCCTCGGCGGGAAGCGGAAGCGGTTCTCCGATGTGCAGTGCCTGGACGTAGACACGCGCGCAGGACTCCATGACCGTGGCGAGATGGAGGGCCTGCTCCAGCGTCTGCCCCACGCAGACGTTGCCGTGGTTGGCGAGGATCACGGCGGTGCGATCGCCGAGCGCCGCCACTGCGTTCCTGCCCACCTGCGGCAGGCCGGTGAAAGCGTACTCGCTCACCTCGATTGTCCCCCCGAAGTAGAGCATCATTTCGTCGATCACCGGTGGGAGCGGTCGGCGAAGGATGGAGAGGGTCGTGACGAACGGCGAGTGGGTGTGGACGATGGCCTGTACCCGCGGCAGCGCGCGATAGATCTCCAGATGCATCGGCAGCTCGTAGGATGGGGCCCTGGACAATTCGTGCGCGGCGCCCGTGGAACGATCGACGATTGCGACATCGTCGACTACGAGGTCTTCGTAACGAACCGCGGTGGGGGTGATCGCGATCAGGTTCGGATGCTCCTGCACCCGGCAGCTGACGTTTCCCGCTGAGCCATCTACCAGTCCTGCCTCCCACATGCCTCGCGCGTGTTTCCACACGTCCTGCCGGGCTGCGTCGAAACTCATCGACGGAGCCTAACACGGGGGCAGAAGGCAGAAGGCGGAAGGCGGGAGGGGGAAACCAGAAACCAGAAACCAGAAGGCGGAAGGCGGAAGGCAGAAACCAAGAAACCAGAAACCAGAAGGAAGGCAGAAAAGAGTCAACCCTTCCGCGGCGCTATTCTCAAATATGACTTACGCCTTTTGGTTTCTTCTGGTTTCTGCCTTCTGCCTTCTGCCTTCTGCCTTCTGCTTTCCGGGTTACGAGGTTACGCCGGCGACGCGGCGCTCTTCGATCAGCTTGTCGAGTTCCACGCGTACGCGTCCCAGGATCTCGTCGTAGGTGAACTGGCCGATGTCTTCCGGTCCGCGCTTGAGGTTCACGAAACTGGGCGCGCACCACATGCCTAGATCGGCATCGTCGGTCTCACCGGGACCGTTGACGCGGCAACCCATCACGGCGATGGTGATGTCGTGCTCCTTCGCGTACTGCGTCATCTCTTTCACGTTGTGCGCGAGATCGATGAAGGCTTCGTTCTCAACCCTGGAGCACGATGGGCAGCTGATGATGTTCAGCCCCTTCTGTTCGTAACGTGGCACCGAGCGGAAGCGGCCCGCAGCGATGTCATCGACGATCTTCCGCCCGACGGTGATCTCTTCTCCCTTGTTTTCGAACGGGAGAGTGAGCGAGACCCGGATCGTGTCTCCGATGCCCTGGCCGATCAGCTGTTCGAAGGCGATGCGGGTCTTGATGATGCCGTCCGGAGGCATGCCGGCTTCGGTTACGCCGAGATGAAGCGGGACATCGGGGCGGGTCTGGGAGAAACGGATGTTTGCGTCGATGACCTTATTGGGGTCGGAATCCTTGAGCGAGACGCAGTACTGGTCGAATCCGAGGTCGTCGAGCATGACGCAATGCTCGAGGGCTGACTCGAGCATCGGCGAAATCGAATCATCTTTCGGATACTTGCTCAGTTTCTCGGGATCGACCGAACCACAGTTGACGCCGATGCGGATGGAGCAGCCATGGGCGCGGGCCACGTCGACCAGGTAGCGGACTTTCTCCTCGATCGGCTTGTCGCGCTCAATGTGATGCAGATGCCCCGGGTTGTAGCGGAACTTCTGGACGTAAGGGGCAACCTTTTCGGCGAGGCGGTAATTTTCCTGCAGGTCGATCGAAAGATTCGCATTCGGCCGCGCCGCCCGGATCTCGGCGAGGGCCGCGACGTCCTTCGGATTGTCGACGGCGATGCGAATCACGTCCGCACCAGCCAGTTCGAGCAACTCGACCTGACGGATCGTCGCAGCAATGTCCTGCGTGCGCGTCGCAGTCATCGACTGCACCGCCACGCGGTTGTTTCCGCCAATCAGGAGGGAACCGACGCGGATCGTTCGTGTCTGTCTCGGTTTCACGGCTTTGCTAACGCTGAGGATGGGTAAACATTTCCGGGCTGCTGTTCGCCCCTGCCCTTGGCTGTTGGCTTTTGGCTGTTGGGAAAAGCAGAGGTAGTGCGGGTGCGAGCGGGAAACCAGAAGGCAGAAGGCAGAAGGCAGAAGGCAGAAGGCAGAAACAAACCAGAAGCCAGAAACCAGAAACTAGAAACCAGAAGGCGGAAGTCACATTTGAGAATAAGGCCGCGAAGGGTTGGCTCTCTTTTTCGCCTCCTTCTGGTTTTCTGGTTTATTTCTGCCTTCTGCCTTCTGCCTTCTGCCTTCTGGTTTTCCCAACAGCCAACAGCCAACAGCCGTCGGCACCCAGCACCGCCCAGCTTGCCTGATCCTTGCAAGAGCTGCCAGAGTGATGACCATGAATCGAGACGACAGGGTCCTCGTAGTCGAGCAGAGTCCGTGCATCAGCAGGGCGATCGAGGATGCGTCGGACCGGCTCTCCTTCATCTGCGACTACGCCACAGACGGATGGGAAGCGATTGAAAAACTCGAGCAGGGTGATTACGCCGCGATCGTGATCGACAGCGAGATGCCGAGGCTGAGTGGCTACGGGGTGCTTACCTACCTGCGGGAAGAGGGCGGTGACCAGATGCAGAATGTCATCGTCGTCAGCACTGCAAGCGCGGATCTCCGCCTGAAATTGAGTGGCGAGCGGATTTGCGTCGTCGACCTGGATGGCGCGGTCGAAGCGTTGATTGGTGTCGCCCGCGACCGCACGGCCTGACCTCTCAGGGCCGGACGCCGCCCAGAACCCTCTGGATGCGTGCGAGCAGGATGTTGTTCTTCACTGGTTTGCGGATGAAATCCGCCGCTCCGATCTCGAACGCCCGCACCTCGGCCTCTTCACCAGCGATCCCTGAAAGAAAGATCGCGGGCGTGTCGATGCCTTTGTCCTTGAGGGCGGCGAGCAGGCTGTGCCCGTCGATGAACGGCAGGTCGATGTCGAGCAGCAGAAGATCGACCTGCTGGCGACCGAGCAGCATCAGAGCCTCCGCGCCATCGCGGGCCAGCATCACGTCGTAACCGGCAGTCTTGAGCACCGCGTTCGTCAGCTCACGATTCAACGCGTTGTCTTCAACGATGAGCACCGACTGCTTCCGCGATTCGACGACGCTGGCATCCGTGGAGTTGCGACGGTTGCGGTGCGAAGCAATTTCTCGCTCCAGTGCCTTCGTCTCTGCGTCCGGTTCGATACTCAACTCGCGGCGCAGCACCTTCACGCAGGCGTCGTATTGCTGCAGGGCGGTCACGTAGTCGCCGCTTTCGGCGTAGAGCCGCATGAGAGTCCGGTACATCGCCTCCTGAAGCGGGTCGATCCCGAGGGAGTGATGAGCAGTGGCGAGGGCACCATCGCGATCGCCGGCACGCCGCTGCAACTCGATGAGGTGGGCGTGGCTACGGAGTGCGAGACGGTGGAAACGGTCCCGTTCCGCCACGACCCACTGGTCGAACTTCTCTTCGTCCAGTTCAAATCCATCGAGCAGGTCCCCGCGGTAGATCGCAACGGCCCGCTCCAGCCCCGCGAGAGTCCCCTCGGCGGCACTTACCTCGAAATCAACCGCGTCGACTTCGATGGCCGTCGTATCCAGCCCGAGGAAGTCGCCATCTTCGATGAGGATGCGCTGATCGGGGGAGATGGTGGCCAGTTCCTTGCGCAGACTCGAGAGCGTCTGACGAAGGCTCTGGCGTGCCTGCTCGGTCGCCGTGCTGCTCCAGAGCAACGCGGCCATCTTGTCCCGGGAGACGAGTTGCCCGGGACGCACCGAAAGGTAGGCGAGCATCGCCTGCGACTTCCGCGCGCTGACGCTGTTCATCGAGCCTGCGGCCGACCGGATCTGTAAATCACCAAGGAGTTCGAGACGAAGCACGGACATTCAACGGGGATTATGGGTCACTGAAGCCGCGCCGACTAGCCCGGACCCGATGAAGGGCTGTTGGCTGTTGGCTTTTGGCTGTTGGGTAAACCTGAAAACCAGAAACCAGAAACCAGAAACCAGAAGGCAGAAAACGGCTGTTGGCTTTTGGCTGTTGGCTTTTGGAGAGGCAGAAGGCAGAAGGCAGAAACGAGAAACCCGAAAACAGAAACCAGAAACGAGAAACCAGAAACGAGAAACCAGAACCGGCCCCCCAACAGCCAACAGCCAACAGCCAACAGCCAGTCTGGTTTCTGCCTTCTGCCTTCTGCCTTCTGGTTTCTGGTTTCCGTTTTCTCCCAACAGCCAACACCCAATAGCCAGCTCCATGGGAGAATCACCAGGTGAAGGCTCAACCCCGCAGCGCGCCGTTGCCGCGACATCGGATTGCGATCGTGGGAGGCGGCATCAACGGTGCGGGAATCGCCTGGGAGCTGGTGCGCCGCGGCTACGCGGTTACGCTCTATGAGAAGGGTCGCGTCGGTGAGCAGACTTCGTCGAGAACCACGAAGATGATTCATGGCGGAATCCGCTACCTCGAGCACTTTCATTTCGGTCTGGTGCGCGAGAGTCTCCGGGAGCGCGCCTGGCTTCTCGAGCACCTGCCCCGGCTCGTCCGCCCGATCGAGATCCTGCTTCCCATCTACGAAGACAGCCCGCGCAGTCGCCTGACGCTTCGAGCCGGCCTGACGCTTTACGACTCGCTGGCCGGATCGAAGAACATCGCCCGGCACAAAGCCCTCTCCCGGGACCAGATTCTCGAACGTCTGCCACTCACGGGCGAAAGACTCCTCGGAGGGTTTTCGTACTGGGACGCCCAGGTTGACGACCTGGCGCTGGTGAAAACCGTGATCGAGTCGGCGCGGGTGGAGGGAGCCACGATCCGCGAGGAGACTGGCGTCGACGCTCTCCTCCGTGTCGAAAAAAAATGGATCGTGAGTGCCGGGGGAGGAGACGAGGAGTTTGATCTCCTCGTCAACGCCGCAGGCCCGTGGATGAACCAGTTGCTGGACAGCAACGGGATTCGCGCGCGTTACGTTCTTTCGCTCATCCGCGGAAGTCACATCGTGATTCGCGAGCCGCTCGTCGCCGCGGGTGCGTTACTGCAGTCGACGTCCGATCGCAGGGTTTTCTTCGTACTCCCGTGGAAGGGATCGACGCTCGTCGGAACCACTGAGCAGATTCACGCCGGATCTCTCGATCACGTGGAGGCGACCGACGTGGAGATCGACTATCTCCTTTCACGGTTCAATCGCTACATGAGACTGCCGATCTCCCGCCAGTCGATCACGAAATCGTTCGCCGGCGTCCGGCCGCTGGTTGGCGGCGCCACGAATCCCAGCGCCATCGGGCGCGATTCGCGCGTCGTCCGCGACGGCAATCTGATCAACGTCTTCGGAGGGAAAATGACCACATTCATGTCCCTGGCGCGACAGGTCGCCCTGCGCGCGGACAACTGTTTCGGTGAGGTGAGGACGGCCAGGGCGCCCGTCTTCGCGGGAAATGTTGAATGATGAATGTTGAATGTTGAATGCTGAATGATGAATGATGAATCTGCAGTTCGCTCCCATTCAACATTCAACATTCAACATTCTGCATTCGACATGACCTACATCCCCTCACTCGATGACTCCAAGCCGCGGCCGCGCATTTCGCGCGAACTCGATGCGGTGGAAGTCCGTGTGCTCGGGAGCCTGATCGAGAAGCAGCTGACCACTCCTGAGTACTACCCGCTGACGCTGAACGCGTTGGTAGCGGCGGCCAACCAGAAGTCGAATCGAGAGCCGGTCATGGAACTCGGCGAGGGCGAGTTGCAGAAGGCACTCGATCGCCTTCAGGAAGAGCGCCTGGTCTGGCGCGTCGTTGGTGGAAGGGCCGTGCGGTTCGATCACAACCTCGACAAGGTGTGGCACCTCAATCGCCAGGAGAAGTCGATCGTCGGCCTGTTGTTCCTGCGCGGAGCGCAGACCGCTGGCGAACTTCGCGGGAGAAGCGACCGGCTCCATCAGTTCGGTTCCATCGACGAAGTCGAAGCGACGCTGCGGGACATGGCCGGGCACAGCGAACCACTGGTGCGCGAACTCCCGCGCCGTCCCGGTCAGAAGGAGCAGCGCTGGATTCACACCCTCACTGCGTTCGACGTAGCCGCGTTCGAATCGTCATCCGCAGAGGCCGCACCGTCGGGCGGCGAACCACTCTCTGCTCGCGTCCAGCGCCTCGAAGAAAAGCTGGCCACACTGACCGAGGCGTTCGATCGCCTCCGCATGAAACTGGGGGAGTAGCGGGGTCGGTTTGCAGTCCGCGGAGTCCAGATGTGCCGTCCAACCACGTCATGCTGTGCCAATGGACCGCGGTTCGCGGCGACTGGGGACAAGAAACCGGACAGCCGTTGTGAGTCGGAACCCCGCATAAATACTAAAGTTTCTCAGAAGTCGCAGCGTTCATGCACGACGCCGGTCGTTTTGAAGGAGTCGCGTGCAGTCTGTCTCCCTTCTCCCCGCGGGAGAAGGTGGCGCGGCGCGCCGGATGAGGGGCGGGGCGAACGTGAGTTGGGTCCCTCGCGCAGACCAGGAACGCAGTAGATTTCTTCGATATTCTTGATGAGCCTAACCGCGCGTGACACCGTCTGCAGCATGCACCACGGGTCGACAATCTACATTCGCGCGCCCCCTCATCCGGCGCTGCGGCGCCACCTTCTCCCGCGGGGAGAAGGGAGATCGTTGGCGGCTTCGCTGCAAAGTGCAGAGGTTAGGGAAGATGCTCAGCATGCCTGCACGATGCCGTTGTTTTTGAAGGTGTCGCGCAAGCTGTCTCAAAGTGCGACGCTGTTCCTTGGCGCCACCCGCCGGGTCGTTGTTCGATCCTCGAACCTCGAGTGGCGGTGTTCCGCAGTTTGTGGCCTCAGGAGTTGTCCGGGAACATGCGGGCGTACTCTCGGCAAGTGACGCGGTAGCACCCGCAACTGGTGGCCTCGAGTGCTTCTCGGTCCCTGACGGTGGTCATGCTGCGGCGTTTTGAGATCAGTCCCCGTCGCTGGAATTCGTTGGCGATCCCGGTCAGTCCGGCGCGGCGGACGCCGAGGAGGGAAGCGGCTGCGTCGTGAGTCAGCGCGAGATCGTTGCGTCCGATGCGGTCGCGGGTGTCGAGGATCCAGCGCGCATAGCGCTGCTCGAGGGAGTGAAGCCTGAGGCAGGCCGTGTTCTGGGAAAGTTGCACCAGCAGGTGATGCACGCCCATGAGCATGACGCCGCGGCAATCGGGACTCGATTCGAACAACTGGCGCAGTTGATCGATGTCGACACGGAACGCATTGCCGGCGATGACGACATGACAATCGACCGAAGACACGGCAATGATCGAAATGATCGAAGGCAGTCCGGTCGCCTCCCGGCTGCCCATCATTGCTGCCTGTGCGGTCCTGCCTCCGTCGTCGACGACGGTCGTCGCGAAGAGGCTGTCGACCGGAAAGTAGACGTGCCGCGTGGTGACGCCCACGGACTCCACGACGGTGTCGCGAGGGAGAGTGACCATTTCGCCCATCGCTTCGACCTGCGCGAGGCATTCCGGTGTCAGGGTGGCAAGGAGTCGATTCGTGCGTGGATCCGGAAGATACGGCTCGCGTGCCCTTGTCGCTGATTCAAAGATCTCTGTCACTCCTGTCTCCCCGCTCACCCCTGCAGTTCTCGATCGACTGAGCCCGCAAAATTTAATGGATAGGGAAGCGTGGGTATGTCCTCTGCCGGACAGAGGGCATCAGGGAAACACCCTAGTTCTGCGAAGTGTCCGGCACCGCACCTAAGATGACGGCGTGCCCCCTCCTGTACTGCTGGAAACAGCAGGGAACCTCCTGCTCGCATCGCTGCCCGACGAAGATCGGAGGCGCCTCGCAGGGGCGATGGAGTGGATCGAGCTGCCGATCCGTCACGTTCTTTTCGATGACGGCGCACCAATCTCCCACGTTTACTTCCCGACGTCAGGATTGACTTCTGTCGTCTCCGTGATGGGTTCCGGCGACATGGTGGAAACGATGATCATCGGACTGGAAGGGATGGTGGGAGTGCAGTTGATCTCCGGCGACGAGCCGGATGGTTCACGTGCCTTCCAGCAGATCGCCGGCCGGGCGATGCAGATGCGGGCCGGTCACTTTCTCGAACAGGCGGCGGATGGATCTGCGCTCCGTGGCGCGGTGCTGATCTACACGGCGTACTGCCTCGCTCAGGTCTCTCAGCTCGCGGCTTGCAACCGCCTGCACGACGCGAGTTCACGCGCGGCGCGCTGGCTGCTCTCCTGCCGTGAACGGGTGCGAAGCGATGATCTCCTGCTCACCCAGGAGTTTCTCGGACAGATGCTCGGCGTCGGGCGCCCTTCCGTGACGACGCTGCTTCAGGAGTTCGAGCGTCTCGGTGCGATCGCTCACACGCGTGGCAGGGTGCAGGTGAGCGATGAGCAGGTGCTGAGGAAGCTGACGTGTGAATGCTTCGACATCATGAGCCGGTCGTATCAGAAGCTGGTGTTGCGACTGCAGCGAACCCCCGGCCGTCTGGTCGCCTAGTCAGGTCGGCCGAGGCGTCCACCCGGTCAGGTCGTTACAATCTCCGCTGTGATTCCGTACGACGTAATCATCCCGGCGATGAACGAGGCCCCGACCCTCGGCGAGGTGGTGAGAGCGGCGCTTGCCGCTTCCGGCGTCTCCCGCGTCATCGTCGTCGACGATCACTCCGATGACGACACGGCCGCGGTTGCGAGAGCAGCGGGTGCGGAGGTGATCCTGTCGCGCGGGAGACGCAGCAAAGCGCTGACTCTGGCTACCGGCGTAGAGTACTCGTCAGCCCCGGTCCTGCTGTTCTTCGACGGTGACATCACCCATGTCGAACCCGCCCATCTGGAGATGCTCGCCGCTCCGGTCGCGGATGGCCGGTTCGCCATGAGTTGCGGAATCGTCGACTACGGTTCGATTCGCAACCAGCTGTTCCTCCGGCTGCCGCCCATCACGGGACTGCGCGCCATCCGGCGTGAGGTGTTCCTGGCCATTCCCGACTCACGGCTGAATGGATTTCAGATCGAAATCATGATCAACGAAGTGGTCGCACGCGGGGAGTTGCCGTCGGCGATTCGGGTGCTGCCCGGCGCGCGCCATCGATCGAAAGTCGCGAAGATGGGAGTGATGCGCGGAGCGGCGGCTCACGTCGCGATGACCATGGAACTGCTGCACTGTTTCACCTTCGTTCCCCTCTGGACCTACCGCAGCTATCTCCGCAACCTCACGGTGCTGGAATCCGCGAGCTTTTCCCGCCCGTAAGTAGGCACGAACTCGGCAGGAACTGAGGTTCCGTTCTTCGATGTTTGAAGTACGATGCCAGCAGCAACTCATGGGCGGAGCAGACTGTTCGGAGGAAGCATGATTGGGGAGCCTTCTTCAATTCGACGTACGCTTGACCTTTTCCGGGATCCGGTCACGGCCGAGAAGCGTGATCTGATGAAGCAGCGCTGGGACGCGCTCGATCCTCAGGTTCGTGCCTCCGGTCAGGGTCTGGGACGGAAAGCGACCGGCTGCGGCGCAACCGCAGGCATCCAGCCGAAATGCGATTTTTCCTGCACCGGCTGCTACCTCGGGAGCGAGGCGAACACGATCCCGCCGCTCTCCCTCGCGGAAGTGCTTGCGCAACTCGATCAACTTCGCGCGCATCTCGGGCCGAAGAGCAACGTCCAGATCACCGACGGCGAAGTGACCCTGCGTCCGATCGAAGAGCTGATCACGATCCTCAGTTACGCCCGGTCGATCGGCATCGTGCCGATGGTGATGACGCACGGCGACAACTTCCGGCGGCACCCCGGCATGCTCGAGAGATTGATGGTGGAAGGCTCGCTCACCGAGGTGTCGATTCACATCGACATCACGCAGCGCGGCCGCGATGGACATCGCGCTCCGAAGTCCGAGCTCGAACTGATGGGGTTGCGCGACGAGTTTGCCGAGATGATCCGCAGCGCGCGGCGCACAACGGGACGACGCCTCAGGGCTGCCACGACGATGACGATCACGCGCGACAACCTCCCGCAGGTTGCCGACGTCGTCCGCTGGAACATCCGGAATCGCGACGCATTCTCGCTGATCAGTTTCCAGCCGCTCGCTCAGGTCGGCCGCACCCGCAAGGGACTCGAAGGTGTCACTCCGCAGGAACTGTGGCACGAGGTGAACCTCGCCACCAGCGAGTACGGAGCAAACTTCACCAGTACCGAGCCGATGCACTTCGGCCATGCGGACTGCACGCGTTTCATTCCGATGCTTGCCACCCAGTCCGCCGGATGCGATCGACCGAAACTCATGCAGTTCATTCGCGATGAGCCGGACGACGTGGCGATCATGGAGGAGTTTCTCAACAGTGGGCTCGGTGGCGCCGCGTTCCGCGACGATCGCCCCTGGGAGATGGTGGCGAGAGGTGCGGGCATGCTCCGCCGCCGGCCGCTCTGGTTTCTCGGGCGCGCCCGCAGGTGGATCAACTCCCGTCTGCGCGAAGAGGCCGGCACGACGTTCCTCCCCCTGTTTGCGAAGGCTCTGGCCGGTCGCATCCGGGTCGATGGCCTGACGCTGACGAGCCATCACTTCATGAGCCCCGACGAGCTTTACACCGATGTGGGCAAGGCCCGCCTCGACGCCTGCGTCTTCAAGATCCCGCACCACGGCGAAATGGTACCGATGTGTCAGATGAACGCAGGAGGTTCGCGCGATGAGCTGTACGCCGAACTCCTGACGCGCAAGGGTCCGGTACAGGAAGCGCAGGTCTGACGGATCGGATCACCGCCTCACCAGCGATCGAACGGCGGTTGTACGCCGCTACCGCGGATTGAAGTCGGCGACCGAAGCCTTGATGGCTGCGCTGAGCGATCTCGTCGACTTCGTGCACACGCTGAGCAGCTCGTGGTTGTGAAGCGCCAGCCTGGATTGAGGACCAATCGCCGATGACGACCGCAACCCGGATGCCTGCAATCTTCTTCGGTCACGTGTCGGCTTGAGGGCGGCATATGAGGGGTGAGGGCTCGAGACGCGAAGCTCGCGAGCCTTACCCAGCCCGCCCGCCGCGGGCGTTCTCACCCCAGCGCTGCCACTAGCATCTTCATGCTGGCCGCCTGCGATGCTCCGGCGGTGTCGATGGTCAGGTCGGCGCGTCCGTAAAGATCGCTGCGTTCGTCGAGAATCCGCCGCAGGTCGTCCATGGCCTGCTGCGATCCGGCCATCGGTCTCAGGTCGCCCTGCGCCACGACCCGGTGCATGTGTTCCTCCGGTGTCGCCTTCACCCAGACCGTCAGGCAGCTGCGAAGGAGCAGTTCGTACGTCGCTGCTTCGGCCACGATGCTGCCTCCCGCGGCGACCACGAACGCGGAGTGTGCTGCCAGCAGTTCCTGCAGCGCCTGCAGTTCGTAGCGCCGGTACGCCTGCTGTCCATACAGCTCGATGATTGCGCCGAGGGTCGTGCCGGACAGGCGCTCGATTTCGCGGTCGAGTTCGAAGAATGGGACGGAGCGTTCGCTCGCCAGTTCCTGGCCGAGCGTGCTTTTCCCGGCGCCGCGCAGTCCCACGAGCGCGATCCGCTCGCTGCGCTGGGGATTCACGTCACCGGCGAACCGCTGATGGAGCAATGCATACGCCTCGGGCAGATGTACGGCAGAAAGGCGCGTCAGGAGTTGCCACGCCAGCGCCATCTCCGGGGGGAGCGGTTCCTGCAGCAGCCTCTCCATCGAGACGCCGAGGGCGGCGGAAATGTGGCGGAGAAGGACGATGGAGACGTTCCCCTTCCCCGACTCCAGCTGGGTAAGGTAGCGTTCGGAGACGCCGGCATGGTGTGCGAGAAGCTTGCGGCTCATCCCGCGCCGAGCCCGCTCGCCGCGGATTCGCTCGCCGAAGGAACTCAACCACTCTGTGTCGCTGTCGTGCATGAATTATAAAAGTTCTGGGGACTTAGACTGCGAACCGACTCAGTTCTCGACCCGTCTGGACTTCGGTCAGAAAACTGGAATTATAATGCCGGTCGAAGTTTTGGAGAGATTCGATGATCACATTCGACTGTGAGCCCGACAGCTATCAGCACTGGAAGCTCAGCTTTCAGGGCCCCGTCGCGACGTTGAGCCTCGACGTCAATGAAGACGGTGGAATCGACGAAGGCTACAAGCTCAAGCTGAATTCCTACGACCTGGGGGTCGACATCGAATTGCGCGATGCGCTCGACCGGATCCGGTTCGAGCATCCGGAAGTCGGAGCGGTGGTCCTCGCCAGTTCGAAGGAGCGGATGTTCTGCGCGGGCGCGAACATCTACATGCTTGGCAGGGCCTCACACGCCACGAAGGTGAATTTCTGCAAGTTCACGAACGAGACGCGCAATGGAATCGAAGACTCGAGTGCGAACTCGGGACTGAAGTTTCTCGCCGCCGTCAACGGCACGGCCGCCGGCGGCGGATACGAACTGGCACTTGCATGTGACGAGATCGTGCTGGTCGACGATCGCTCGAGCACGGTCAGCTTCCCCGAGGTGCCGCTGCTGGCGGTGTTGCCCGGGACCGGCGGCTTGACGCGGCTCGTGGACAAGCGCCACGTCCGGCGCGACCTCGCGGATGTCTTCTGCACGACGGCCGAAGGGATTGGCGGGGCAAAGGCAAAGCAGTGGGGACTGGTGGATGAAGTCGTTCCGCCCCGTACATTCGGCGAGAAGATCACCGAGCGTGCCGCTGCACTCGCGGCCCAGACCGACCGGCCTGCGGAAGCATCCGGCATCACCCTCCTGCCCCTCGGTCGTGTCACTGACGAAGCAGGGATTCATTACGACCACGTCGATGTCGCGATTGACTCGGATGCGCGCATCGTCACGATCACCATCCAGGCTCCTGCGGCGGACGAAGCCGACTCGGTGGACGCGATCGTCGCGCGAGGCGCTGCCTGGTGGCCGCTGGCGATGGCCCGTCAACTCGACGACGCGATCCTTCATCTCCGCACGAATGTCCGCGAGAGCGGCATCTGGGTGCTCAAGACGAAGGGTGACGCTGAAGCGATGCTCCGAGTCGACCGGGCGCTGCAATCTCACGCATCGCACTGGTTCATACGCGAGACGATCAATTTCCTGAGGCGGACGTTCTCCAGGCTCGACGTCTCGTCGCGCAGCCTCTACGCCGTCATCGACCAGGGGTCATGCTTTGCCGGGACGCTGTTCGAACTCGCGCTGGCCGCCGATCGCTCCTACATGCTCACGGCGGAAGAAAACGGGCCGTCGGTCGTCCTCAGCCGGATGAACTTCGGGACGCTGCGCATGGCCAATGGGCTGACGAGACTCGAGACACGCTTCGGAGGAAACGACGCAGCCCGCGTCGAGTCAATTTCCGCGGCGGCCGGGGCGCAACTCGACGCCAACGCGGCGCTCGACGCGGAACTCATCACCTTCGCTCCCGATGAACTCGACTGGGACGACGAACTGCGGCTCGCGATCGAGGAACGGACGAGTCTATCGCCCGATGCCTTGACCGGCATGGAGGCGAGCCTCCGATTCGCAGGACCGGAGACGGTGGCCACGAAGATCTTCGGCCGCCTTTCTGCATGGCAGAACTGGATCTTCATCCGCCCGAACTCCACCGGAGATCAGGGCGCACTCAAGCTGTTTGGCAGTGGTACCAAACCGAAGTTCAACTGGGAACGCGTGTAACCATGGCTGAGATCAACTACGACGATCGGATTCCGAACAACGTCGACCTTTCGACGAACAAGACGCTGCAGCGTGCTCTCGAGCACTGGCAGCCGCGATTTCTCGACTGGTGGAACGGCATGGGTCCGGCTGTGTTCCAGAACAACGACGTCTATCTGCGCACGGCGACGTCGGTCGACCAGAAGGGCTGGGCGACGTTCGGGATGGTGAAGATGCCGGAGTATCGCTGGGGCATCTTCCTGGCCGATCCGAAGCCCGATCGCACCATTGGATTCGGCGACAGCATCGGTCAACCGGCCTGGCAGGTGGTCCCTGGAGAGCATCGGTCGACACTTCGCCGCCTCATCGTGACGCAAGGCGACACCGAGCCGGCCTCGGTCGAACAGCAGCGCGCGCTCGGCAGCACCGCTCCTTCCCTGTATGACCTGCGCAATCTCTTTCAGGTGAACGTGGAAGAAGGGCGTCATCTCTGGGCGATGGTCTACCTGCTCCACGCTTACTTCGGACGGGATGGGCGGGAAGAGGCGGAAGGCTTGCTCGAGCGCCATTCCGGCGATCCGGACAAGCCGCGGATCCTCTCCACATTCAACGAGCCAATCAGCGACTGGCTGTCGTTCTTCATGTTTGCTTACTTCACGGATCGCGACGGCAAGTTTCAACTCAAGGCTCTCGCCGAGAGCGGTTTCGATCCGCTCGCCCGCACCTGCCAGTTCATGCTCACCGAGGAAGCGCATCACATGTTCGTGGGCGACACCGGAATCGGGCGCGTGGTCCGGCGCAGCGTCGAGGTGATGAACGAACTGCGCACTGACGATTCAGCGAAGGTGCGCGCCGCGGGCGCGATCGATCTGCCGACGGTCCAGAAGTACATGAATTTCTGGTTCAGTTCTGCGCTCGATCTCTTCGGCTCCGAAATTTCATCCAACGCGGCGAGCTACTTTGCGAACGGTCTGAAGGGTCGCCCGGATGAGTCGCTCTACGAAGAGCATGTCGCCGGTGGCGAGTACGCGCTCGATGTTCCCGACGGCAACGGCGGGGTCCGCAACGATTCCGTCTCGATGCGGAACGCGATGAACGAGGTGATGCGGGCGGCCTACATTCGCGACTGCGAGAACGGTGTGAAGCGCTGGAACCTCATCATCAGCAAGGGCGGAATCGACTTCGATTTACGACTGCCCAGCTCGCGATTCCGCAGGACGGGCGGGCTCTGGGCAGGTGTCCCGACCGACCCGGCAGGTCAGCCGATTACTGCCGCGGCGTACGAAGCATCATTGCCACACTGGATCCCGACCCCTGAAGATCGTGCATTCATCGACTCGATCATGCAGCCGGTCTTCGAGCCGGGAAAGGTTGCGAACTGGATTGCCCCGCCGGACAGAGGGATCAACAGCATGCCGGTCGAGTATGAGTACGTGCGGGTGTAACGCGCCTGCGGGGACGTTTGCCGGAAGGACACTTTCTGGATTGATGATTGATGCGGGTATCGGAGCAATCACCAGAGGCCGTTGGACGACCCCGTCCGACGGTCGAGGGCGTCGAGCCCTCGACTGCTCTGTCGCAAATCAGGTCAGCGTCAATTTGGCGTGCGGCGAACCCACGGCGTCGCGAGTATGTACAGGGCAGTCGTGCGCCCAAGCGCGCCCGACCGTCGGACGGGGTCGTCCAACGGCCTCCAAGTTCAGCGATCGTCGCCCGTTTGAGCGTTCATCCGCCGCCACTGAACACCCGGAAGAATTCAGAATTGAGAAAAAAACCTGACCCCGTGCTTTTGACTCTTTCTCACTTCTGAATTCTGACTTCTGCGTTCTGATTTGCCGTTGACTTACGAAGGTGACCTCCTCCCGCCAACGTCCGTCTCATCCTCGATGACCCCCAAACCCTCCGCACTCCTGCTTTCCTTTCTCCTGGCATGGACGGCTTCAGCCGATCCGATCGCCGAGGTCCGGGCGGCTGTGGGGAAGCTCACGGGACGCGATTCGATCCGGGCCACGTACGAAGTGGCGCAGGTGGTGGAGAGCAAGGGAAAGCTCGACAACGAGGCTTACTCCGGCAAGGTGATCGTCGAGCTCGAGGGTGACGCATCGGCGTTTCGCGTCGTGGTTCCGAGAGCGGTGCTCGATCAGATCGAGCGCGAGCAACAGGCGAAGGCGCGGCGACCGGAAGAATCGACACCGACGGTGAGCGCGTTGAGTGAGATCGATCCCGGCAAGACCTCCGACGCGATCGACTTCGCTCCAGTCCTCCTGCGGATGCTCGATGGCGCGAAGCTGGTCTCCGACACCGGCGGCACGTTTCAGGGGAAGCCAGTCCGCATCCTCGTCATGCGCGCTGCGGACAAGCTCGACAACGATGACGCCAAGCGGATGAAGGTGACAGAGAACCGGCTGACTTTGTGGGTAGGTCCCGACATGACTCCGCTCGGCGCCGAACACATCGTGAATGCGAAGTTTTCCTTCCTGATCTTCAGGGCCGAGTTCAAGGACAAGAAAAGCTGGTATTTCGCGCGGGTGGGCGATCGCCTCGTGCGTACGCGACGGGAGACCAGCGAGCACGGCTCGGGGATGGGACAGAATATGGCTCAGACCACGGTCGCAACCGTTCGCGTCCATCCGTGACGACGGGCTCGACTGCTGACGACAGGAACTGAACAGTCCCCTTGGGCGCCAGGTTCGAAATCATCGATCGCCGTAGTCTGTTCTTAGCCGGCAGATGAACATCCGGCGGTTCTCCTTCCCCCTCGTTCTTTTCTTCATGGTGACGTCGGCTGCGGCCGATTCGCGTCCGGCGCCGCTTCCCCATCGGTGGAACGTGCCGGTCGTGGCTCACGTGAAAGGAGCCCAGGGGTCGTTGTTTCGTTCGGACCTGCGAGTGCTGAACGACCGGGACGAGCCGGTGAGCGTTCAGCTGATCTTCACTCCTACCGGCGCCGACGGCCGGAGCGACTTCGTGACGCGCACAGTGCGGATTCCGCGGAACTCGACCTACGCGATCGACGACGTGGTCCTCAGTCTCTTCGGCCGCGAGACCGCTGGAACGCTCGCGATCTCTTCGGACGCTGCGCTGCTGACCAGCAGCCGTCTCTACAACGAGACTGCCGCGGGAACCCTCGGTCAGTACGTCCCGGCGACGAGTGATCAGGAATCAGCAGGACTCTCTGAGCCTCCGCTTCATGTGACCGGCCTGCGCAACGATGCGCAATTCCGCTCGAACATCGGGGTTGCCGAGGTGCGTGGCGATCGTGGCGAGGTAGCCGTAGAACTCTTTCGCGCTGATGGCACTTCGACCACTCGGGCCGTATCCATCGAGGCATATTCGCACCAGCAATTTGCTCTGGACGAATCTGCGGAGGGCGTCGTGCGCGCCGTGGTGCGGGTCACTTCCGGCGATGCAGGCATCACCGCATACGGTTCCGTCATCGACAACGAATCCGGCGATCCGTCGTTCTTCCCCGCAGCCCGTCTTCCGCGGAACAACGAGTGCGCCCATGTGGCGGGCGCGATCGACGCAGCGGGAGCGTTCGGGTCGTACTGGCGAACCAGCGGCATGCTCGTCAACGCGGGACCAGAGGAGAACAATGTGGCCCTGCTTCTCTACACCGCCGAGGGGATTCGTTTTGCCGGATTCACGATGGGGCCGTATACGACGAAGGTGTTTGACGACGTGGTCGGATCGCTGTTCGCGTATCGCGGCGGACGAGGACATCTGGCGACGGACGGGAATGCGCTCGGCGATATTCTCTTCGTATCGCGTACCGCGTCGTCGGGCGAGAACGGCAGCGCGGGGGATTCCATCATGGCTCGTTCGTTCGCCGAGGGCCTGACGCGCGGCGGGGACTCGCGACGCGCGCTGCATGTCGAGCAGTCGGCTCGCTTTCGCTCCAACGTCTTCTTCGCTGAGGTCGGGGACGCGCCGGTGACGCTGCGGGTGTCGCTCTTCGATGGGCGTGGCGCGCTCGTCACCTCGAAAGACGTGGCTCTGCGTCCCTACGAGCAGCGGCAGTTGAGCATGAGCGAGTTAGGCGTGAGCGCCCTCGCGAATGGAAACGTCAAGGTTGAACTGATCGAGGGGAACGGCCGTATCTTTGGTTATCTTTCCCTGGTCGATAACGCCACCAACGACTCGACGATCATTCCGATGCAGTGAAGCCATGAAACCTCCTGCGTGCATCCCGTGTAATGGGCCGCATGCATGGCGTGAGTACGACAACCGGCTCACGGCGATCCGGATCGACTCGAATTTCGAGGCGCTGCGAGGAGATCCGCGGTACACGGCGTTCGTCGCGAGGTTGAAACTGCCTCCAATGTCGCCTCGATCACGGTGATCGCGACCGCCGGAACGTCGGGGATCGCTGCCCCGCGCAGCCACGTCCGAAAATGGCTAGCACGTCATCCTGACCGGCACCACAATGTCGACATGCAGCTCGACGCCGATCACTGTTACGAAGCGATTCTCAGCCGCGATGCGCGGTTCGACGGGCGCTTCTTCACCGCGGTGCGGACGACCGGCATCTACTGCCGGCCGGTCTGTCCGGCGCGCACCCCGAAGCGGCAGAACGTGACGTTCTACACGACCGCAGCCGCGGCGGAAGGGGAGGGTTTCCGCCCCTGTCTCCGCTGCCGTCCCGAGACGTCGGCGGGGACGCCGGCGTGGCAGGGCACATCGACGACCGTGGCCCGCGCGCTGCGGTTGATCGACGAAACCGCGGGCGAACTCGACATCGATGCGCTCGCGTCGCGGCTCGGCATGACCGACCGCCATCTCCGCCGTCTGTTCGACGAGCACCTCGGCACCTCCCCGATCGCGGTCATGCAGACGAAGCGCGCGCATCTCGCGCGCCGGCTGCTGACCGAGACGTCGCTGCCGATGATGGACGTCGCGTTCGGCGCCGGCTTCTCGTCGCTGCGCCGCTTCAATGACGCGATCCGCAAGGCGTATGCCTGCACTCCGGGCGAACTGCGGCGGAAGAGTGGCGCGTTCGAGGGCACGACGATCGAGCTCTCGCTGCAGTACCGCCGCCCGATGCGCATCGAGAGCGTCTTCGGCTTTCTCGCGAAGCGCGCGATCCCGGGAGTGGAGACGATCACCGGTACTGCGTGGCGCAGGGCCGCTCGCGTCGGGGCGTGGACGGGAGTCGTGGAGATCTCCGCGGATGGCGACGTGCTTACGCTCTCTGCGCCGTCCGCGGCAGCGCGCGACATCCATCACCTAGTCGACCGTGCGCGCCGCGCGCTCGACCTCGCCGCCGACCCCGAGACGATCGCTACGCATCTCGCAAAAGACGTGAGGCTCCGTCCGCTCGTGAAGAAGTTTCGCGGCGTGCGCGTCCCCGTAGCGTGGGATCCGTTCGAGACCGCGATCCGCGCAGTCGCCGGCCAGCAGGTGAGTGTCGCCGCCGCGACGACGATCATGGGACGGATCGCCGCGACCGTCGGCGAGGAAGTCGAACCGGGGTTTCGGATGTTCCCGACGCCGGCCCAACTGCGCGATGCAGCGATCACTGGGATGCCGGCTTCGCGAGCGAAGACGATCAACGCGCTCGCTGCGGCGGTCGAGGACGATCCTTCTCTCCTGGCACGTGCCGCGACGCTGGAGGAGAGCGTGAGCCGTCTCTGCGCGATCCGCGGCATCGGGCCGTGGACGGCTCAGTACATCGCGATGCGCGTCATCGGCGAGCCCGACGCGTTTCTTCACAGCGATCTCGGTCTCATCAAGGCGGCAGAAGCGATCGGGATCGATCGAAACGACCTGACTGAGTCAGCAGAACGCTGGCGCCCGTGGCGTTCGTACGCAGCAATGATTCTCTGGGAGAGCCTTTCATGAGCATGTACTTCACGTATCTCGACACCCCGATCGGAACGCTGCTCCTCGCGGGAGACGGCCAGGCCATCACGCGAATCGGCTTTGTGCGCGACGGAGCGCCGGAACGTCCGGGCGGCGACTGGATCCGCGATGACGCGCGGTTCGACGACGCCTCGACGCAACTGCTCGAGTACTTCGCCGGGAATCGTCGCGACTTCACGGTGCCGCTGCGCCCTGAGGGGACGGAGTTTCAGCGGAAGGTGTGGAAGACGCTGCTGGGCATTCCGTTCGGCGAAACACGCAGCTACGGATGGCTGGCGGCAGCGATCGGCAACCCTGCGGCGTCGCGAGCCGTCGGTGCGGCCAATGGCGCGAATCCGATCCCGGTCATCGTCCCATGTCATCGCGTGATCGGCGCGAGCGGCGCGCTGACCGGTTTCGGCGGCGGCATCCCGGTGAAGAAGTTCCTGCTCGAGTTGGAAGGGGTCCCCGTGGGCGAGAAACAGCAAACACTCGGCTTCGGGTGAGCCATCAGGGGGCGATGATTCGGTACACTCGCTGCGTGAATCGCACCTACGTGTTTCTCGCACTCCTTCTGCTGACCGCCTGCGCATCGAAGCCGCCTGCGGCACCGCGCGCTGAGCTCGTTCACCCGGGCCTGGTCTCGACCGATCTCACCGAGGTACGGATCACGTTCAGCCCGGAAGGGGACAGGATGCTGTGGGGTGTGATCGGTGCCGAAGGCTCGAAGGAAGGCTGGCAGATCGTCGAGAGCGAGCGCCAGGGCTCGGCGTGGTCACCTGCGCAGCCGGTGATGTTCAATTCCGAAAAGAACGATTTCGATCCATTCTTCGCGCTCGATGGCAGCGGCGTTTACTTTTTCTCGAACCGGGACGGTGGCCGCGGCGGCGACGATCTCTATTTCGCACCTTACGAGCGCTCCACACATCACTACGACGACCCGGTCAACCTCGGCGCCGGAGTGAACACGCCGAAGGATGAGTGGGCGCCTTCGGTCACGCGCGACGGGCGGCTGCTGTTCGCGAGTGACGGTCATGGCGGCGCAGGTCTGCACGATCTGTTCGTCGCCACGTACCAGAAAGGTGCGTGGGGCAGGCCGGTGAATCTCGTCGCGCTGAACGGTCCGAACGAAGACTTCGACGCGACGTTCCTTCCTGACGGCAGCATCGTGTTCGCGTCGGGCCTGTTTGATTCAGCCGTCGGTCTCTACCTCGCGCGGCCGTTGATCATGAACGGCTTCACCACGCCAGCGAGATTGAACGAGTCGATCAACTTTCCGGACACCTGGACGCTCGGGCCGGCCGTCTCGCCGTCAGAGCCGGACGTCCTGTACTTCACGTCGCACCGCGCCGGTGACGTCAAGCACGGGAACATCTATCGAATCGCGTTCCCTGCGTCGCGATGAACGAAGCGTTGCAGTGCGGTCCTGACTACGGGCGCTGAGGCGCGCACGCCGGAACGTCGCGCGCAAGCTCGCGATCGATCTGGTGCATCAGCACGGAGCGGAGGCCGGTGTGACCGTACCGGTGCAGTTCATCGAGCACGGAGCTCGATGAGGCGTTGAGCGCGAGTTTCTCGTAGAGACCGATCATGTAGCCGGTGCGGTCCTTACCCGCGGAGCAGTGGACGTACACCGGCCAGTTCTTCGGATCGCTCATGAACGCCAGAGCGGCGCCGACGTTGGCGCACGTCGCGGGCCTCCCGATCGTCGCGGCATTGAATGGAAGCGAGAGGATCGTCATGCCGAGGCGGCGGGCGTTCGCGGACTCGCTGTCGTCGATCGTCAGGCCGCGATCGTTCAATTTGAGGATGCTTCGGATTCCGGCCGACTGGAGATAGGCGAGTTCGCCGCATGTGACCGGCTGGCCGCCGCGGTAGATGGGAACGGCGGCGCCATCAGGCGCCTGGACCTGGCCGAAATTGCGGGGTGGATGCGATGCCACGACGCTGGCGCACGGCATCGGACGCATGCTGCTGCAGGCGGAGGCAGCAGCAATCAGGAGGAGAAGTGCGAAGCGACGCACGGTCATGGCGGTACCGGAGGTCAACGAACCGGCTTACCGCGGCGCATCGCGGCGATGGTCACCAGCGTGAGATAGGAGACTGTGGACCAGACTGCGGTCGTGGCGAGGACGGCGATCACCATCTCGGTGCGTGACGGCATCGGAAGGACGCCGCGACGGCGGCTTTCGACGAGCGTGATCGCGTACCGGGCCGGAGCACTGAGCCACGCGAGCACGCTCTCCGGCAGCGCATGAGAGACCGACGACACCGCGCAGGCAATCGTCATCAGCATGCCGACTGCGAGTGAAATGAAGATCCAGCGCTTGCGGAAGAATCCGCGGGAACTCTGCATGCGTGAATCGTAGTCGACTGCGCCCAGGTTCGCCATTCGGTTATGGGAACGACCCTCAGGAGAGGCAAGCGGGCGAACCGCCCGCTGAGTCGTGCGCGGCTAAGCGCACGACGTCCCGACTCGGCTCATTGCCCGGATCGAAGGTAGCGCGCAACTTGCTCGTGCAAGTCAGGGACTTTAGTTTGAACGATGTCCCAGATGATGTCGACATCGACTCCGAAGTACTGGTGGATCAGGACATCGCGCAGCGAGGCGATGCGCTTCCAGTCGATCGGGATCATGGCTCTCAGCTCCGGAGCGAGCTTCTTCGCAGCTTCGCCGACGATCTCCAGGTTACGGACGACGGCATCCGTCGTTTTCTCGTCGAGGCGAAATTGATCGACGGTCATGCCGTCAGTGTATCGAGCGACCTTGTCGCAAGCCTCGAGGATGTCGTCGAGGAAGACCAGCCCGTCACGCGGCACGGACCGCCTCGCGGAGGATCTGTTCGCGGAGGCGCGCCTTGATCCCAGTCTTGATGACGAGATCGACGGGACAGCCGAGCAGCTCTTCGAGGAACAGCTTCAAGTCAATGTAACGATCGAAGGACTTCTCGGAAAACTCGACCAGAAAGTCGGCGTCGCTATCGGGTCGCTCATCGCCTCGGGCGCGAGATCCGAATAGGGAGAGCTCCGTCACGCCCAGCTCATGAAGCCGGGCCTCGCTGGATCCGATCAGGCTGAGAATCTCGTTTCGAGTCATCGCACACATCGTAACTCTCTTCCCGGATCACTGCTGATCACGACGGCCAATTGGAGATCTGCCCGCGGCTCACCCACGCTCGACTTCAGCGGGCGGGCCGCCCGCTGGCCATTTGGAGAGTCGAGTCGCAGGTGCCCGTTCATTGCTTCCCATCAAACTCACGGTACGATCCTGATACGAAGGTGGCTATGCGAACACTTTCGGATCGCCGTACCTACGCAAGCGCTGAGCCCGCATGGTTCGCCCGATGAAAACGCAGCAAGGGATTCCCATGGAATTGTTCAACTCATTACACGGCGCATTTCTTCACCACGGCACACCGCTGTACATCGCCGGGACCGTCGTCGTTCTCCTGGCCCTCGGGTTCTTCGGCGCGCCGCTGATTGTCTGGGCTCTCGCGCTAGCCGCTCTGCTCATAGGCTTCGGTGCGCCGCTCTGGCTGCTCGCGATCTTCGGGGTCGTGATGGCGATCTTTCTCATCACGCCGATCCGGCGCGCGCTCGTTTCGAGCATCGTGATGAAGATCCTCGGACCGATCATGCCGGCGATCTCGGAGACCGAGCGTGCCGCCATCGAGTCGGGCGCGGTGTGGGCCGAAGGGGAACTGTTCTCAGGGAAGCCCGACTTCAAGAAGCTGATGGCGGAAGCGTATCCGACCCTCACGGCTGAAGAGCAGGCGTTCGTCGACGGTCCTGTGAATGAACTCTGCGCGGTCTCGGACGACTGGGACATCTGGGAGCGCCGGGAAGTTCCCGCCGCTGCGTGGGAGGTGATCAAGCGCGAGCGATTCCTCGGCATGATCATTCCCAGGGAGTACGGAGGCCTCGGGTTCTCTGCGCTTGCACACAGCGAAGTGATCATGAGACTGGGCACGCGCTCCGTGCCGGTCTGCATCACGGTGATGGTGCCGAACTCTCTCGGCCCGGCAGAGCTGCTCGTCCATTACGGCACCGAGGAGCAGAAGCGCTACCTGCTGCCGCGGCTTGCAACGGGCGAGGAAATCCCGTGCTTTGCGCTGACCGAGCCGGGAGCTGGTTCAGATGCAGGTTCGATCACCTCGAGCGGCATCGTGTTCAAAGGTGATGACGGCAAGCTCTATCTCCGCCTCAACTGGAACAAGCGCTACATCACGCTGGCCGCGATCGCCACGATCCTCGGCATTGCCTTCAAGCTTCGCGACCCGGAAAACCTTCTCGGCAAGGGTGAAGACGTCGGCATCACATGCGCGCTCATTCCGACGAAGACCGCAGGCGTCGTCATCGGACGCCGCCACGATCCTCTCGGGACCCCGTTCTACAACTGCCCGACGCAGGGCAAGGACGTCGTCGTTCCGCTCGACGCCGTGGTCGGCGGCCTGGCCGGATGCGGCATGGGCTGGCGGATGCTGACGGAGTCGCTTGCAGCAGGGCGCGGCATTTCGCTTCCTGCGCAGGCCGTAGGCGGCGCGAAGCTGATCACTCGCGTCATCAGCGCATACGCATCGGTGCGGAAGCAGTTCGGCCTGCCGATCGGGAAGTTTGAAGGGATCGAGGAGCCGATCGCACGCATCGCCGGATTCAACTACATTCTCGAGGCAATGCGCCGCTACACACTCGGTGCAATCGACAAGGGAATCAAGCCGGCGGTGGTCACGGCCATCGTCAAGTACAACGCCACCGAGCTCGGTCGCCGCATCGTCAATGACGGCATGGACGTCGCCGGAGGCTCCGGCATCTCGCGCGGTCCGCGGAATCTGCTGGCACACCTCTACATTGCCACGCCGATCGGCATCACGGTGGAAGGGGCGAACATCCTCACCCGCACGCTGATCATCTTCGGGCAGGGCGCATTGCGCGCGCATCCGTACGCGCTTGCTGAAGTTGAAGCGATCGCGAACAAGGATCTGCGCGCCTTCGACCGCGCGTTCTGGGGTCACATCGGCCACGTGGTGCGCAACATGTCGCGCGCCATCGTGCTGTCACTTTCTCGCGGCATGCTCGCTCCGAGCCCCGTCAGTGGCGGTACGGCGCGCTACTACCGCAAGCTCTCCTGGGCCTCGGCGACGTTCGCGATCATGGCCGATATCGCCATGGGTGCGCTCGGCGGTTCGTTGAAGTTAAAAGAGATGCTGACGGGTCGTTACGCTGACATTCTTTCGTGGATGTACATCGGCACGGCGGTCCTTCGCCGTTACGAAGCGGATGGGCGCCGGAAGGAAGACCTGCCGTTCGTTCACTTCTCGATGAATCACGCGCTCTACGAAATTCAGAAGGCATTCGACGGAATCTTCGGCAACCTGCCGGTTCCGGGACTGTCGTGGTTCTTCTCCGGCCCGCTGCGCATGTGGTCGAACCTCAACGCGCTCGCCGGTGAGGCGAACGATTACCACACGCACAAGATCGCCTCGTTGATCCTCACCAACAGCGAACAGCGTCTCCGCCACACCGACGGCATCTACATGCCGAAAGGTTCAGACGAGCATCTCGGGCTCCTGGAAGAGGCGTTCCGCGTGGTCAAACTCGCGGAGGAAATCGACAGGAAGGTGCGCGCGGCCGTGAAGGCGAAGACGATCCCGAAGGCGAAGGGCCGCGCTCTCTACGACTCAGCCCTGCAGGCCGGCGTCATTACCGCCGTCGATCACGCCACGTTGCTTCGCTCCGAGCAACTGCGCGACGCTGCAATCCAGGTCGATGACTTCTCGCAGGACGAGTACCTCCATCACAGCGCGCCGGGCAAGATCCACGTCGAGCAGAGAAACGAAGCAATCGTGGCGTAGAAGAGGGCGACTGGGTCCCTGATGGCTGGCGGGCGGCCTCGCCCGTCGTGCGCCGCAGCGCACCGCCCTCTCGAGGCTCGCGATGAACTGAATTCTCCCACTTGCGACGGGGCATTGGACGGCCCGGGCGCCGTCCAGTACGGCAGCGGGACAGCGTCAGGTTCATACGTTCGCGCGCACCGGCAGCACGACCATCGGAACGCCGAGCCACTGCAGGCGTCGCTGGATGAGTGTCGGCGTTTCGTTATGCAGCAATCGGTTGAAGAAGCGCTCCTGGCGGAAGACGAGCTTGCCCGAGATGATGGTCGCGCGTGGATAGCGCTGTGCGATCTCCTCACAGACCTCGGTGGCCTGCGCCACCACCTCTGTCCCGATGTCCGTCACGCCCTCGGCCGCAAACCCGAGACGTCGCGCGAGGTCGACATAGCGTGCGACAGTCTGCTCAGTTTCGCGTTGAAGCGCATCGATCTCCTCCCGCCCCTTGAAGTGTCCAGAGTCGACGACCGCGATCGAGACGAAGATGAACTGCTTGTACAGTCCCGGGAAGAAGCGCAGCGTCGACAGAAGTGTGTGCACGCCGAGTCCGTTGAACCGGCTCACGAGCAGGACCGCAGTCGGGAGGTTCGGCAATAGCGGACTCTCGTTCGGCTCTCCCGCGGCCGGAATGCTCTCCATGATCTCGTCGAGCGCACTGACGCCGGCGCGAATCGCTTCATAGTGCCGGTGCACCCGCAGGCAGAGCAGCACGAAGAGCGTGGTGATGGCCATCGTCACCCACCCGCCGTGACTGAACTTCTCGAACACCGTCACCGCCAGGATCGAGGCGCACATCACGAGCGCGAGTCCGTGAAGAAAAATGTGTCTTCCGCGCGTTGCGTCGCCTTTGCGAGGCCACCAGAAACGCCACATGCCGAGTTGTGACAGCGTGAACGTCAGGAAGACGTTGATCGAGTACATCACGACCAGAATATGGATGTTTCCGCGGGTGTAGAACAGCATCGCCAGCGCGGCGGTCCCCATCAGCAGGATTCCGTTCTGCATCGAGAGCTGTTCGGAAAGTGCGGCGAAGCGATGCGGAAAGAATGAATCAACTGCCATGTTCGCCATAACCCGCGGCCCGTCGATGAAGCCCGCCTGCGCGGCGACGAAGAGCAGCAGTCCCTCGGAGACCAGCGTCACGAGCACGAGCCAGTAGCCGACCGGAAGCCCACTTACCCTCCATGCACCGAATGCCGTCTCTGCAAGCACGGCGTTCATCGTCTTTCCGTCAACGGCGTGTGTCTGGAGCAGCAGGTAGGCCAGCAGGATTCCTGACGCCGTCACTGCGAGCGAGAGCGCCATGTAGATCATGGTTCGTCGCCCGGTCTGGACCCGCGGCTCGCGCATGATCTGCAGGCCGTTCGAGACGGCTTCGATGCCGGTGTAAGTTCCGCCGCCGAGGGAGTAGGCGCGCAGCAGGAGGAGGAGCATGCCTCCGAGGCCGAGTGTCGTCAAACCGTTCGAGTACTCCGTCGAGAGCCGGTGCGACACTTCCGGGATCGCCCCGAGGTGCGTGAAAATCGAGTAGCCGATGAGCAGTGCGTGCGTGGCGAGGAAGATCAAAAAGATCGGGGTGAGGATCTTGACCGACTCTTTCACTCCGCGCAGGTTGAGCCCGATGAGCAGCACGATCGCGGCGATCTCTACCGGCATCTTCCACGCGTGCATCGTTGCGGGCATGAAGCTGAAGATCGCGTTGCCGCCGGAGGCAATCGAGACCGTGATCGTGAGGATGTAGTCGACCACGAGCGCACAACCCGAGACGACGCCGGCGCGTGCGCCGAGGAGACGTGAAGCGACGACGTAGCCGCCGCCACCAGTCGGGAACTGCTGGATGATGCTCGAGTACGACGCAGAGAGAATGAGCACGGTGACCGCCGTGGCAGCGGCCAGTGCGAGGGCGAGATAGTGGTGCTCCCCCAGCGCGCGGAAGGCTTCTTCCGGACCGTACGCAGACGAGGAGAGACCGTCGGCACCGAGTCCGACCCACGCCAGGAAGGCGATGAGCGAGATGTTGTGCAGGACGTTAGGATCGTTGACGTCGCGACGCTCGCCGAGAATCCTGCGTTGCACGCGCTCGCGAAAGGACGGGGTGGATGCACGGTCGTGTTGAGGGCCAGGACTGGAGCTCATTGCACGACCGAGTCTAGGGTCGGCTGAAGACTCTCCGCGGGTTCTTAATGAACTCTTAACCTCGGGCGGGTTCATCACTCGCGTTCTCCGTAGTCGAACTGCTCGGTGGCGAACAGCAGGGGCGCAAAGATCCAGAGAAGGGTTGCGGCCATGCGCACTCCTGGATGCGAAGCGTCGCCGAGGAGCGCGATCGAGGTGTGGCCGGAATGGCGTGCGATCGTCAGTTCCGCGATCGTCGTCAGCGTGAGCCAGATGACTCCGGCCGCCTGCGCACGTTCGATCGACGCATGGTGAAGCCCGCGAACGAAAAGCGCGGAGACTGCGATGGGGATCACGACTGCCGCGGCGCAGGACAATCCATCGAAGTAGCGCGCCGTGATGACCAGTGCGACGAAACCTGCGATCCACGAGAGCACGAGGTGTAACGACATGCGCGCCATGCACATCACAACGCCACGGCGTTGCGCTCGTTCGAAGGAACCACGAAAGATGATGTGAAGAAGATCGAAAGAGAGTGCGAAGAGTCAGCGAGTTCAGATCGGTTCGGCGATGAAGCGGTACCCGACCCACGGCTCGGTGACGATGTAGCGCGGCGACGACGGATCGGGCTCGAGCTTCTTGCGGAGTGAGCTGACATGAACCCTGACAGTGTCGGGCGTCGTAGCCGGCGCATCGCGCCAGACGCGCGCGATGATCTGCTCCATGAACATCGGCTTGCCCGCATTCGAGGCGAGCAGTTCAAGCAACGCGTACTCGGTCGGAGTGAGGCGGATTGCGCGCGTTCCCTGAGTCACGCGTCTGCGTTCGAGGTCGATGTCGAGGTCGGTGAAGTGGAGCGCTGCGGAGGCGGTATTGGTACGACGCAGGTGGGCGCGGATGCGCGCAAGCAGTTCGGGAACAGAGAATGGCTTCGTGACGAAGTCGTCGGCACCGAGGTCGAGAGCTCGGATCTTGTCGGCATCGTGGCCACGGACCGAGAGCACCACGATCGGCGTCTTCGAAATTCCGCGCAGTGCGGAGATCAGCGCGAAGCCGTCGGAACGCGGCATGGCGAGGTCGGTGAGCACGAGATCGGGAGCCTGCGCTTCGAAGGCGCGCACGCCGTCGTCGCCGTCGGCCGCGGAGAGCGTCGCGTAGCCGCAGGCGCGAAGTTCCGTGGTCAGCGACTCGCGGATCGCCGGATCGTCATCGACCACAAGGATCAGAGGCGTGAGGCTCATCCAGTCTCCTCCGGCAATTCGAGGGTCGCAGCGGGCACCTCGATGCGGACGATGGTGCCTCCTCCTTCGCGCGGTACGATCGCGATGGTGCCGCCGTTCGCTGCGGTCAGGCTCCTCACGATCTCGAGCCCGAGACCGCGCTGCACGACATCGCTCGTGTCTGTGGCGAGGAGGTTGCCGCTCCGGTCGGCGACTCCTTCGGGAACGCCGGGACCGCGATCGAGTACTTCCAGCAACACGCGACCGGGCTGCTGCGGATGCGCAGATGCGAGCAATTCGATGGCGGAAGCATCGGGAGAGACTCGATGCGCGTTCTCAATCAGGTTGACGAGCACTTCGAGCATCAGCGAGGGGTCGACATTCGCGTCGGGACAGGTGGAGGACACGAACACGCTGACCGTTCGTGAGGCAGTGACGCCGGGAAGGTTCTCGCGTGCCGCGCGAAAGAGATCGGCTGCGGGGGTCGGCTCGCGTCGCGCTCGCGAATTGCCGGCCTCGAGGCGCGCCATCGAGAGGAGATTCTCGATCCTGCGGCGCAGTCGCGCTGCTTCGTCGCCGATTCCGGTCACTGAGGGGAGCATTGCGCCGTCAACAGCCGCGGCACGGCGCAGCGCCTCGATGTGAATCATGATTGCCGTCAGCGGTGTCGTGAGATCGTGCGAGACCGCACGAAGCAGTGACGTCTTGAGCGCTTCACTTTCCCTCAATGCCTGCATGTGGGCACTCGCTTCGCCGAAGCGCTCACGCTCGACTGCGAGTGCGAGGAGGTATGAGGCTGATTCGAGGGTCTGGCGCGAAGCGCGCGCGCCGCATGCGACCAGAACACCGCAGATCGTTCCGCTGACGAGTAGCGGAAAATAGAGATCGCGACCGTCATCCGCGGCTAAATCGATTACGTTTCTCTCGCTGAGAATCGCATCGAGGACCGACGTTGGAACCTCCCTGCGCCCTCCGATCCACCAGACGGTTTCCGGCTGCCGAGCGTGGTCGAACAGGATCAAGCCGCCTTCCGGAACGCCTAGCAGGGTGAGCGCGTGTCCGGCCGCTTCGCCGATCGCGCCGACGCGGTTCGTCGCTGCGAAGAGCTCGATGTTGAGCGCGTACAGCGTGGCCAGTTCACTTCGCCGCTGCTCCGCGTCAGCTGCCTGTCGCTGCGCGGTGGCCACGAGCCGGCTGACGGTCACGGATGTGACCAGCAGCGCCACCAGCGCCACCCAGTTCGCCGAGTCGTGAATGGCGAATGTATGCAGGGGAGGGAGGAAGAAGTAGTTGTAGCAGGCGCTTGCGACGATCGCAGCGCCGCTACCTGCGACGATGCCACCTCGAAGCGACGCGATCAGCACTACGAGCAGGAACGCGAATCCAACCGTGCTCGGGTTCAGCTTCAGGTCGCGCCCAAGCCATGTCACGGCGGCGATTCCGCCGAATGCACCGAAGGCTGAGGCCAGCGATACCCAGGTACGGCCTTTCATGTGCCACGGATAACACAAATCGCGTTCGCAGCGCGTTAAGGAACCCTAAAGCTGAAGGCGGAGTCACCAGTGAACAGGGGGTCAACCCCAGCTCGGTCACCGTTCGTTGTGGCGCGTCGCCTTCTCCTGTGACGCAAGGCTGCGCACCCGGAACTGAACAAATCGGGTCAGACCCTTTTCTTTCACTCCGAAACCGTCACCCGTACCTCCTCTCCATTCGCGCGAATCTCCGGCACGTACATCGCCTGGCCGAGGATGGGGAGGGCGTGGAAGGTGCCGGGGACTTCGGCGCGCATGGTGTAGCGGATCTCCCACGTGCCCCGCGGCAGGTGGTCGATGAAGAGTGCGACTTTCCGATCGCGCAGCTCCTGGTAGACCCAGGCATTGCGATACGTCGTGTCGGCCGCGCGGGCGCGTTGCACTACGGTTGGCTGCTCGCCGGCGGGATCGCCTGCTGCAAACTTCCGCGTGACAGTTGGTGCGCGCAGTTCGGTGGCATACAGCGAGGCGCCACTCTGCAGTCCGACCGCTTCGATCCCGGCGGGCTTGAGGTCCTCGAACAGCAGGTAGTCGTAGTCGTTCTTCGTCTCGATCGTCACGACCACCTCGACCCGCTCGCCGCTCTTGATCGTTCCCTGATCACGCAGCGGGACGCGCTCGTAGACGACGCCCTTGAGCAGGGTCGGCCTGGGCGCCATGCGGAAGTAGTCGCGGCGAACGAAGATTTCGTTGCCGGCCGCCTTGACCGGTTCCTCGAGGGAGAAGAAGCGGCCTTCCGCGGAAAAGTAGATCGGCGCAGATCCAGAC
>JBKJVD010000095.1:0-11565 GCA_046590585.1 Thermoanaerobaculia bacterium
AGTGGCCGCTTTTGTTGCAAGGTGAGAGGTCCATGCTACGCAGCGAGGATGCAGGTCCACCGCTGCCGGTTGGTCGAGTGCGACGTTAGCGGGACCCGTCCGTCACGTCACGAAAGCGGCCACTGAAGTGGCCGCAGTCCAAAGTGTTCCGCGCCATCTGGTGCACCACTGTCCAGAGCCTCATCACTCATCGCTGTGACCGATCGGCGTTCCCCTGCGTGCGGGCCAGCTAAAGACCGGTCGGGCGTGGGCGATCAAACAATCGTTGCGACACTTGTGGGACCAAGCGACCAGAGCCATCTTCCCGGTCGCTCGCTTTTCTCCATCTACGGAATCGCAGCACCAGGTCGTAGGCCGCGAGATGGCCGACGCGTCGTACAACTCGGTCGAGCCTTTCAGATCGGTGAATAGAACGGTCAGGCTCTGAATCTTGAGTCGCTGGTCGATGTCCAGATGCGGCACAACTCCCAGTCCTGACCCGTCTCCACGAGCTTCTCGAGCTCGGAGACGACCGCGGGATCAGCGAGTTGGCGAAGCGCTTCGAACTTCGGGTTGAGCATGAACGAGAGCCATTTTAGCGCGGGTGGGCACCGCATGGCCTTTTCCTCGAGGACGGCATCGACCGGGACGCGCACCTTCGAATCCGATCTCTTCACGGCGATGAGACGCAGTACTTTTCGCATGGATTATCCTGAGCACAGCGAGCGCCGCCCTCAGGTGCATGGGGAGTCGGTCGCAGGAGGAGTCGATGCTTCAGATGAGACCGGGTTGTGAATGCTGCGACATCGATCTGCCGGCCGAATCGGATCTGGCGAGGATCTGTTCGTTCGAATGCACGTTCTGCGCTTCGTGTGTGGACGGCGTGCTCGCCGGCAAGTGCCCCAATTGCGGTGGCGAGTTCGTGGCACGCCCCCGGCGTACCGGCGCAGCTCTCGCGAAAAGCCCGGCCTCGACGGAGCGGATTCACAAGCCACAGAAATGCGAAGCATCGTCCTGATCGAGCCCGAGTTTCGTACAGTGCAGCGTGCCTCTTGTCCTCGCGCGGGTTTTCAATGACGCTGGAGAACCAGGAACGACGGGGATGACGGACGTGCCGCTCTCGCGGGCC
Source organism: Thermoanaerobaculia bacterium (assembly GCA_046590585.1). Taxonomy (GTDB): domain Bacteria; phylum Acidobacteriota; class Thermoanaerobaculia; order Gp7-AA8; family Gp7-AA8; genus JBKJVD01. Next base: position 1,109 of record JBKJVD010000095.1, read on the forward strand.
GACGCACTGACGGAGGGGACAGCTGCGATCCTGCTCGCGGCGCAATCCTCCATCCTGTCACGCTACAACATTGGCATTCGCACGCTCGAGCAGGGAACGTCTCTGCTCGTCGTCACGGAAGAAAAAGATCTTTCCGCCACGAGCAGAAGGCCGACATTCGCGGCCCAACATGATCGGGAAGGTGCCGGTGTCGGAAATGGGCAAGGTGCTGAGCATTCAACCGAGTCTGTTCATGCGTGGCAGCGGCGCGCGGATGAGACCTGCCAGCCGCGCTGAACGGGCCCGCATCCACGGGACCGAGCCGGCAGGAGAATGAGCTGACCGCGGAGAACACACGGCTCAAAGACCGGCTCAGCAAGAAGGACGGTGTGATCCCCGAGATCTCGGCCGAGTACGTCAACCTAAAGAAAGAACCTGGGGCCTCTGACGGGTCGTTGATTCCCCTGACACACGGAACTTTAAGGGTTGAGACCGAAGGACCGGGACGACGACTTGGTGTTCCGCCCGAGTCCAGAGCCCTTCGTGATCAGCACCAACGCGATAAACCCAACCCACAACCGTCGGAACGGTTGAGTATCGTTTAACCCGCGCCGTCACTTCACGCCGAACCAGTACAGTTTGGGATCGATCAGGCGGGCTGCTCGATCCATTCAGTAGATCTCTCGATTCAGCCAGGTAGCAGGAGCTATACTACCCGCTCCAAATTCTTCAGGCAGTGGTACGGCCAGAGGCTCCATGCATCCGTATCAACCATGAGTTCGTCACACTAAAGCGAGGTTCACTATGAAGCGCTCCCTCTTGGTTGTACTTTGTATAGTTGGTAGCACGCATCTATCGGCGCAGGCTACCCGGACGTGGGTTTCAGGCGTCGGCGATGACGTGAATCCATGCAGCCGCACCGCGCCTTGCAAAACGTTCGCAGGCGCGATCAGCAAGACGGCGGCGGGCGGTGAGATCGACGCTCTCGATCCGGGTGGGTTCGGAACCGTTACGATCACCAAGTCGATCACGATCGACGGGGGCCCTAATGCCGGAGGAATTCTCGCCGGCGGCCTTAACGGAGTTACGGTCAACGGAGCTGGAATTATCGTTCAGCTGCGCAACCTTTCCATCAACGGCGCGGGTGGCAATACCAACGGAATCCAGTTTTTGAACGCCAGCAAACTGAGCATCAATAACTGCGACATATACAATTTTAACGGCCGCGGAATCAGCGCCACCCCAAGTGCCGACTCATTCTTGAGCGTAGTCAACACGCGAGTCCGGAACAACGCTGGTTTCGGTATCGTCATTCAGCCAACAAGTGGCGCGGTGAACTTGCGTTTTTTACTCGACGAGTTGCACGCCGATATGAACGGGTCCGGAATTTTCATCGACCGGAACAGCAAGGGCGTCATTCGTAATGCCACGGCAAGCCTTAGCACCGGAGTTGGCACCACGGGTCTTCTGGTGGACGAATCCTCGGGACAGACTGAGGTGACCGTGGAGAATTCCACGTTCAATCACAACTCCACCGGAATCCAAAATGGGCCGGGAGCATCGACTCTCTTTCTCACCAACTGCGTAGTCACCGGTAACACATCCTTCGGCGTCAACGCGACTGGCGGCCTCGTGAACTCCTTCGGAAACAATCGGATCGCTGGTAATGCAGCGGGCAACGGGGCCGGTTTCAATATCGGTCAGCAGTAAGCACCGAGTTTAGCGGACGGGAGTCGTTACTCCCGTCCGCGGCATTCTCAATCATCCGCTTCGAGCGGCCCAGGACGCGGCATGAGTACAGGCCCAGCATCTGCCGGCTATCGGCGACACGGGATTCGCTGAGGTCCGCCCGTTCCTCGCACTCTCCTTGTTGCTGCGGAGGGTACGTGTGTGGACGGCCGGCTCGCCGAACGTGAAGGCTTCGAAGCGCAAGGGTTGATTCGCCCTGACTTCGTCGAATGCGTACGACGTTTTAAAGTCTGACCGCAGTTGAACGCCAGCGGCTTGGGCGGGGCTTCCACGAGGTGCAGCGCCTGCGCTGCACCTCGTGTCTCTCAATCCGTCCTGTTCTACTGGCTGGTCGCGGCGCGGTAGGCCTTCCCGAAGGTTCTGAAGGCTTCCTTCTCGCGACCGGCGTTCATCAGCAGCCTGCCATCATCGTAGTACTTCTGAGCCAGTCCAGTTGACAGGCTCGACGCGCCCATTCCTGCGATCGTCTCCCGGACGACGTCGCTCACGACGCCGAGGTAGCCAAGTGGCTCGAGAAGCTGAAACAACGCCAGTTCCTTGCCTTCGCCAGCCTGCAGTACGCGTTGAATGGCAAGGCGCAGGCTGAGCGATCGGAACGCGCTGACGTCCGCCTTCGCATCGCTGTTCTCACTGCGGATCAGGCTGCGGATTTCCGTGCTCTCGTTGCGGATCAGCGTCTGCGTCGAAGCGCTCCGATTGTTCACCAGCCCCTGAATCGCTGCGCCCTCGGCGAGGACGGTGTTCCGCACGCTCGCGCCCTGCGAGGTGATCAGCGTCGTCAGCGACGAGGTGTTCGAATTGTTGGCAAGGGCGAGCCCTGCGACCTTCGAGCGGATGTGCGCTTCGAGGTTGGCAAAGTTCGTCAGCACCAGGTTGTGCCGCGCTGTCGCCTGCGCGCTGTCCGCGTCGGCGGAGGCCTGGTCGAGACAGACCCCAAGGAAGTCATACATGAGATAGAGGATCTGCGCGGGGATCTTGAACTGCAGGCTCGTCTCGGTGTCGGGAATCAATCCGATCAGGTTGCTGATCAGCAGCTTGTATCGTCCGTAATTCGCAGACGCAGCGCCATCGCCGACGTCACCGAAGGGAGTGTGGAACCCGGCGGGGGGGCAGGGGATTGCCGGGAGCGTGAACGTAGAGACCGCGCTCCACCAATCGCCGGCCAGACCGACCATCGTCTTCATCGACGTCAATCCGTGCTCGACACCACTGGCCGCAAGATCGCGAAGCGTGACGCCGTTGCGGATCTGGATGTCGAGCAGAAGATTCAGCGCGCTCTTGATCGCACTCCAGGCCAGGTCGGGAATCGTCCTGACGAAACTGGAGATCGTGGAGACGGTGTTGGTGATTGCGGAGACGAGCGAGTTCACGGTCGCGGTGACCGTGTTGATGGCAGTCGTCAGCACGCTCGACATCGAATTGATCGCCGTGTCGAGCGTGCTCTTCACGCTGGCGACGATCGTATTGACCGTGCCGATGATGCCGTGCTCGATCGCCTCGAGAGCGTCTTCGATCGGGTTACAGATGAAGTCGAGATTGATATCGGGAACGGGACTCGGCATGTCGACAGAGCAGCCGAAATTGATTTCGTGCAGCGCGACAACCGCAAGACGGTCGGCTCGTGAGGCACCCTTGGGCATGCTCTCGAGCGTCATCCGCATCAACTCGAGCCGGTTCAACGGGACGGATGCAAGTCGCTCCCGCGCCCGCTGAATCAGGTCGGCCTCGATGCCCGGCGTCTGCGCCGCTGCGTCGATTTCAGCAAAGGTCTCTTTGCGAAACGCTTCGAGATTGGCGATGGCCTGTGGATCTGCCGCCTTGCCCTGCACCAGCGCCATGCGCGCCGGCAGTTCGGGAGAGGTCAGCGTCTGATAGAAGACTGGCAACGCCGCCTGCCAGTGGCCGAACTGCGACATGCCGGTCCTGAGCAACATCAAATGAGCGGGCGTCAGACCGTCGAGCATTTCCTTGACGTCCGGCGAGTCGCCTGCGGGTTCAGTCGACTTTTTCTCGAGGGTCTGAAATGCCGACGTCAGCTCGCTACGGAACTGTTCGAGTTCCTTCAACTCCTTCTTGTCGAGGGAGGCCACGCGTTCGAGAAAGGTGACGTTCTCCTCGAGTGTCGTGAGCATCTCGGGCGGAATGTTGTGCCGCACCATGAACAGCACGTCGGGGGCCGCGGTATCGAGTTGCCGAAGCTGCAAACGGAATTGATCGACCTTCAGCGATTTGCGCGTCTCCTCGGGGAGCTTGTCGATTCGCGCGAGCAGAGCCGTCAGCTCGGTCCGGAAGCTCCCGAGCTCGCTGACGTCCTTGTCGGTGAGCGGTCCATGTTCCGATAAGGCCGCGGAACCGCGCTGGAGTGCGGGAGGAATCGCAGCGAGTGCCGCCGCGCTGCGCGCATCCCATGGGCCGCGTTCGCTCGCCTCTCGATGCAGCACGGCAGCCTGCAGCGGAGTGATCCCGGCGATCGTCTCTTCGAGCGAAGTGACTGTAGCGCGATCGATGCCGAGTTCCTTCAGCTTCGCGTCGGGAAGCATCTTGAGCACGGTGGCGAGAGTCTGAACGTCATCGCGCATCTCTTCGCCACGCGGAATGCGCGAGGCGTAGTCGCTCCCGACTCGTTGCACCTGCCCGACGATCTCAGGCGGGAAGGCTTTGGCGAACATCTCCGGCGCGACTTTCCAGTCGGGCGCTTCGGCCATCAGCTTCCGGAAGCCGGCCAGCTCCTGATCGCTCATCGTTGCGATCCGCTGCTGCACAGCGGCCATCGCGTCGGGCGACTTCGCCATCGCCCCGAGCATCGTGGGTGAATTCTCGGCGATGTGAGCAAAGTACTGGGAGAGTTCGCGTTTTACATCTCCGCTCGACGGTGTCTTAGGAACCGCTGCAGCGTGCGCTGCAACCGGAGCAATCCAAAGCATCAGGGCAACCATGGTCCGGACCGTGAGTTTCATGATGGCTCCTCTCCCACTGAGCGTCGTGGTGCAGTCATGCAGGCCGTGGCCGTTCATCGGGTGGTCTCCCGATAGGCCTTCATGAACTCACGGAAGGCCGTCTTGTACTTGCCTGCGTTCATCAGCAGGACGGCGTCGTCGAAGTACTTCTGCGCCAGACCGACACCTTCCTGTGCGATCGTCATCGAAGAGATCGTCTCCTGTACGATCTTCTTCACAGTGTCGAGGTGGCCCCACGGCTCGCGCAGCTGGAAGCTGGCGATCTCCTGGTCCAACCCGGCCTGCAGAACGCTCTCGATCGTCATTCGGAGATGCAGGTCGCGGAAATCGCGGACGTCTTTCTGCAGTGCATCGGTTTCGCTGAGCAGCAGCGCCTGAATCGCGTCGCTTTCGGCATTCACCAGGGTCTGGGATGCGGTGTTCTGGCTGTTCACCACGGTCTGAATGGCCTGGCTTTGTGCGATCGCGGTCGCCTGCGTGGATGCGTTCTGCGCGGTCAGCAGGTCGAGGACAGCCGTGGTCTGCTGACTCGATCCGGTCGTAAGCCCGGCGATCTCCGCCGTGACAAACGCCTGCATGTTCGAGAAGTTCGTCAACACGAGTGTGTGTCTCGCAGTCGTTTCGGCGGAGTCCGCGTCCGCGGCTGCCTGCTCGAGGCAAAGCCCGAGGAAGTCGAACAGCATGTAGGTCACCTGAGCCGGGACCTTGATCGCCAGACTGGTCTCGGTATCGGGGATCATTCCGACGATGCCGTCAATCATCAGCCGGTAGCGCGCGTAGTTCGCCACGGCGGCGCCGTCACCCACATCACCAAACGGCGTATGGAATCCGGCCGGAGGGCACGGTATTGCCGGAAGCGTGAATGTCGAGACTGCGTTCCACCACCCCGACGACAGGCCGAGGAGCGTCTTCATCGACGTGAGCGCTTCCTGTGTGCCGCGGCTCACGAGATCGCGGATGGTCACGCCGTTGCGAATCGGAATATCGAGCAGCAGGTTCAATGCAGCCTTGATCGCCGACCAGGCGAGATCGGGAATGGTCTGCACGAACGCATAGATGCTGTTCACCGTATCAGTGATCGCGCTGACCGACGTATTGACGACGTTGTTGACCGAGGCAATCGAGGCGTTGATGCTGGTCTGGACGGCATTGAGCGACGTCTGGATCGCCGCGCGCATCGTCTCGACCGCAGCGTTGGCGGTACCGGTGATGCTGTGCTCCACTCCCTCGAGGGCATCCTCGATCGGATTGCAGATCACGTCGAAGTTGGCCGTCACGGTCACCGCAGGAGTGCAGAACCCGGGAGTACAGAACGATGGAGTACAGATGCCAAACGCGCAGATTTCCGGAACGCACTCCTCGGGGACACAGACTTCGGGGACCGCAGTCATGCTGAGCGAGCAGTTGAAATTGATGTCGTGCATCACGACGATTGCGAGCCGGTCGGCGATCGACGCAGACGCAGGCAGCCGTCCCACGGCGCCGCGGATCAGTTCGAGCCGATCGAGCGGCGAGGCTGCGATGACCTTGCGTGCATTGCTCACAAACGCCGGGTCGAGACCAGAGGTCGGGGCGACTGCATCGATGTAAGAAAGCGCCTGCTGGCGGAACGCCTCGAGCGACTCGACCGCCGCGCGGTCTGGTGTCGCTCCCTGAACGGCCTGAATCCGCCTCCGCGTTTCAGGTGCTACGAGCGTCTGATAAACGGCAGGAAGCGCGGCCTGCCATCCGCCGATCGATTCCATCCGCTGGCGCAGGAGGAACAGGTGCTCGGGGCCGAGTTTGGCGAGCATCGCATCGACGCCCTGCCACTCCTCCTCTCCTTCCGCATGCACCTGCCTGAATGCGTGGGAGAGGTCGTCGCGAAACAGTTCGATCTTCTCCGACTCTTCCTTTGTGAAGTTCGAAACTCTCTCGAGCATCGCCACATTCGCGCGCAGGCTGCGCAACACCTCCTGCGGCATGTTGTGGCGAACCATGAACAACACATCAGGCGGCGCTTTGCTGAGCTGTGCGACCTGCGAGTGCAGACCTTCGAAATTGAGGGCATTCAGGTTCTTGCGAGCGGCCGGCGGAAGCTCGTCGATCCGGGTCATCAGGCCGACCAACTCGTCGCGGAACTGATTGAGCTCGGCGACGTCTTTCGCAGTCAGAGGTCCGTGTTCGTTCAGCGCAGCGGCACCCCGCTGTAGCGCTGGGGGCAATGCATGCAGCGCGGTTGCACTTCGCTCGCGCCAGGGACTCGTTGCTTCCACGCGCGATCGCAGCATCGCGACCTGCAGCGGAGTCATTCCAGAAAAGGTCTCTTCCAGCGAGGCAATCATCTTGCGGCTGACACCCAACTCGGCAAGCTTGGAATCGGGCAGCAGCTTGAGCACGCCGACGAGCGTTCCAACGTCGTCGCGCATGATTTCGCCCTTCGGAACCTGCTCGGCGTAATCAGCACCCACGCGGCGAACCTGCTGCAGGACCTCGGGCGGAAACGCGCCCGCAAACGCCTCCGGTGCGACCTTCCAGTCAGGAGCGTCCGCCATGAGCGCCGCGAACCTTCCGAGTTCCGCTTCATCCATTCGCGCGATGCGATCCTGGATCGCGGCCATGGCCTCCGGCGATTGAGCCAATCCACCGAGCACAGTGGGCGAATTGCGCGCGATTCCCTTGAAGTAGGCAGAAAGCTGAGAGCGGACGGCCTCTCGATTCGAACCAGCCTTCGCGCCCTGATTCGTGGAGACGGATGCCGGGACGACAGCCGCGCTCATCACCGTTGCGCCGAGAGAGAGAGAAAGAACTACCGATCCGACCAGAATCCTCATCGCATTCCTCCAGAAATGACACCGAGGGCGAGCGGGCACGACGCACAGGCCCAGCCTTCAGGAAGGATGGTGGAGCGCCGGATGAACGGGGGGATACGGGGAGACTACTCGCAGCCGCAGGGGGGATCAAGGAGTAGATTTGGAACCTTCTACCGAGTTCCGCACGTTCGTCGGAGCTGGCTACCTGACTCGCGCGATCTGCTTCACGGGATTGCGCGACGCACGGTGTCCGATGACGGATCGTGGGTCTCGTGCGTGCCGTCTAACCACTACCAGCAACGGCTCGAGATCTACGCTGATGGTGCGGCAGAGCGAGTACTCGCAAGTCGTCGTAGAATCGGCGCCGCGGGTCTGGTGCTTCGTCGAACAGTTCCGGGGCGATGCAGGCGTGCCGACGGACGACTTCCAGAAACTTCAGGCTGCTTTATCCGTAGACCCGAGGACAGGAGCAACTTGTGGACATGTCAGGGATCCCGTTCGGTACGACTGACTGGTCAAGCGTTGAACGAACGGAACACAAAGGCGAGGGTGGTGTTGCGATCTGGCGTACGCAGCATTTTGGCGGCATTCGAGTTCGAATGGTCGAGTACTCGCCGGGTTACTCTGCGGATCACTGGTGCGCGAAAGGGCACATTCTTCTGTGTGTCGAAGGCGCGCTGCACACGGAGCTCAAAGATGGTCGCAGCTTCACGCTGGGGCCGGGCATGAGCTATCAGGTTTCCGATCACGCTGAGCCGCACCGTTCCCGCACCGAGGTGGGTGCGAGGCTGTTCATCGTCGACTGAAGAGCTGAAACGCCGCAACCGGTCAAATGAAGAGAGACGCATGAAGGAGTTTTGATGAAATTACGTAAAGAAGTGTTCCGGGTCTCCATCGCCGCGTTCGCGGTGACCGTCATGGCCGTCTCGTCGTTTGCAGCAGACTCGAAGACAAAGCGCCGTCCCTCGAAGCAGTACACGGTCGAGCAATTCATGACTACGGTCACCGTCAACGGGGCATCGTTCTCGCCCGATGAGAAGGAACTCCTCTTCACATCGAACGAGACCGGCATTCACAACGTCTACGTCGTCCCGGTCAAGGGTGGCAAGTCTACGGCCATGACGCACTCGACGAAGGACTCCACGTATGCCGTGTCGTTCTTCCCGAAGGACCGCCGGATTCTCTACACCCGCGATCAGGGCGGCAACGAGAACAACCACATCTACGTTCTCGAGCTGGACGGGACTGAGCGCGACCTCACCCCCGGTGACACGCTGAAGGCGAACTTCGGCGGATGGGCAAAGGACAAGAGAGCGTTCTACGTCACCTCGAACGAGCGCGATCCAAAATTCTTCGATGTGTACCGCTATTCGGCGAAGGATTACCAGCGCAGGATGATCTTCCAGAACGACAACGGGATGGAGATCGGCGCGATCTCACCCGACGAAGCGTGGATCGCCCTCGACCAGCCGAACACGACGTCGGACAGCGACGTGTTCCTCTACAACGCCGCGACAAGAGCGCAGAAGAAGATATCGGATCACAAAGGCGTCGCTTCGTATGCTACGTCCGAATTCGATCCGGAGTCGAAACACCTCTATTTCCTGACGAATGACGGTTCGGAGTTCATGATGGCGAAGCGCTACGACCTCGCCAGCGGAACGAGCGAGGTCGTCGAGCGAGCGGACTGGGACCTGCTCTACACGTCGCTCTCCGAGACGGGACGCTATCGCGTCACGGGGATCAACGCCGACGCCAGTACGGTCATCCGCGTGCACGACATGAAGTCGGGGAAGCAGATCTCGCTGCCTAAGATTGCGAATGGCGACATCACGTCCGTCGTGATCTCGCCGAGCGAGAAAAAGATGGCGTTCTACCTCGCGGGCGATCGCTCTCCGCGGAACCTGCATGTCCTCGACCTTACAACGCGGAAGGTGACGCGCCTCACCGACGCGCTCAACAGGGAAGTCGATGCGGACGATCTCGTCGACGCGTCGATCGTCCGCTTCAAGTCGTTCGACAAGATGGTCATACCGGGCGTGCTGTACAAGCCGCATCAGGCCACGCCACAGGCGAAGGCGCCGGCGGTGCTGCTCGTGCATGGTGGACCGGGAGGGCAGGCGCGCCGCGGGTACAACTCGCTCGCGCAGTTCCTCGCCAATCACGGTTACGTCATTCTCGACATCAACAACCGCGGTTCATCGGGCTACGGCAAGACCTTCTTCACGGCGGATGACCGCAAGCATGGTGCGGAGCCTCTGTGGGACTGCGTCGAAGCGAAGGCTTATCTCTCCACGCTCCCGTACGTCGACAAAGACCGAATCGGAATCATGGGAGGCAGCTACGGTGGCTACATGGTCGCTGCCGCGCTCGCGTTCAAGCCCGAAGTATTTGACGTCGGCGTCGACCTCTTCGGCGTCACCAACTGGGTGCGCACGCTGCAGAGTATTCCTCCGTACTGGGAGTCGTTCCGCAAGGCGCTCTACGACGAGATCGGCGATCCATCCACGGAACTCGAGCGTCTCAAGGCGACCTCACCGCTCTTCCACGCCGACAAGATCAGGAAGCCGCTGCTGGTCGTGCAGGGGAAGAACGATCCGCGCGTCATCCAGCCCGAGTCGGACGAGATCGTGGAAGCCGTAAAGAAGAACGGCGTACCGGTCGAGTACCTGGTCTTCGATGACGAGGGACACGGCTTCTCCAAGCGAGCCAACCAGATCGCCGCCTACGGCAAGATCGGCGTATTCCTCGACACTTACCTCAAAGGGAAGAAGGTCGAGTAGTCCGAGTAAGCACGGACCAGGGATCGACGGGCAGGCCTCACGGCCTGCCCGTGCGTTCCCATTCGCTTTGGACTGCGGCCACTTCAGTGGCCGCTTTTGTGGCAAGGTGAGAGGTCCGTGCTACGAAGCGGGTATGCAGGTCCAACCCGCTGCCGGTTGGTCGAGTGCGACGTTAGCGCGACCTGTCCGTCCCGTCA
>JBKJVD010000241.1:0-4777 GCA_046590585.1 Thermoanaerobaculia bacterium
CACAGCGAAGGGCAGCCCAGTCTGGTCGGTACGATCTCGATCGAAAAGTCCGAGCATCTGGGGTCACTTCTCAAGCGCCAGGGGATTCCGCACGTCGTCCTCAACGCGAAGTATCACGAGCGAGAGGCCGAGATCGTCGCCCAGGCCGGTCACAAAGGTGCCGTCACAATCGCAACGAACATGGCAGGGCGAGGGACCGACATTCTCCTCGGCGGCAACCCTGAGTTTCTCGCGATGCAGAAGTCGAAAGGTGTCGACGACCCGCTCGAGCGCAAGACGATCGAAGAGCAGATCAAGACTGCGTGGGACAAAGAACACGCTGAGGTAGTCCGGGCCGGCGGTCTCCACATCATTGGAACCGAGCGGCACGAGTCACGGAGGATCGACAATCAGCTCAGAGGTCGCGCCGGCAGGCAGGGTGATCCCGGCTCATCGCGCTTTTACCTTTCGCTCGAAGACGATCTGATGCGGATCTTCGGTTCCGATCGGATCTCCGGACTCATGCAACGTCTGGGAATGGAAGAAGGCGTTCCCATCGAGCACGGCATGGTCAGCCGCGCAATCGAGCGCGCACAGAAACAGGTCGAGGGAAGGAACTTCGAGGCCCGGAAACATCTGCTCGAGTACGACGACGTGATGAACAAGCAGCGCGCATCGATTTACGGACTGCGCCGCGGCATCCTCGATGGGCGCGAAGGGAAGGAGTACATCCTCAACGCCGCCGACGAGATCGTCGAATTCCTCGTCGATTCGCACGCTCCTTCGGAAGGCGCCGAACTGCCGAATGTCGCCGAACTCAACGCGGAGCTGTACGACTTCTTCGGCATCGACCTCAAGACCGCGGGCGTCGATCTCGACACCATGCGCCAGGACGAAGCACGCGAACGGATCGTCAACGCCGTCAACCAGCGTTACGAACAGAAAGAAGCCACCGTTGGCGCTGAAGTCATGCGCCTGCATGAGAAGTACATGCTCCTTCAGGTGATCGACGCGCAGTGGAAAGACCATCTGCTCAACCTCGACCATCTCAAGGAAGGCATCGGCCTACGCGGCTACGGGCAGCGCGATCCGCTGATCGAGTACAAGAAAGAATCGTTCGAGCTCTTCCAGGAAATGATGGAGCGGATCCAGGATCGCGTCGTCAAGTTCCTGTGGAAGGTGGAAGTGGTCGTCGAGCGCGAAGGCCAGGGACATCAGGAGAACAGCCGTCCCGCCCCCCGCTCGTTGCCGTCCGCACCACGCCAGCAGCCGATGATCTTCTCCGGATCGGGCGGACCGCAGGTTGAAACCGTGAAACGCAAGGACGTCAAAGTCGGCCGCAACGATCCCTGCCCCTGCGGGTCAGGCAAGAAATACAAGAAATGCCACGGCGGCGACGCGGCGTAGAGTGGGCACAATCTCCGGTCAAGAGAACTTAGAGAAGCTTTGGCGTTGGTGAGATCGCCGCGATTGACTCCCTTCTCCCCGTGGGAGAAGGTGGCGCGGCGCGCCGTACAAGGGGCGGCGCGACAGCAGATTGGATCCAGCGTGAGGTTCGGAAGGACCGTGGCGTTGGAGGGCTAACCGCGCGTTGCACCGTCAACGCAGTGGACTTCGTGTCGACAATCTACATTTGCGCGACCCCTCATCCGGCGCTGCGGCGCCACCTTCTCCCGCGGGGAGAAGGGAGGTTGAGCCTCTAGCCGATGTGACGACGCCATTTCGACACGATGATGCCTCGCCCCTCACTCCTCATGCCTCACCCTCACCGGTCAGTCACGTAGACTGTTGTCTGTGACCACACAGACAGATCGGACGATTGGATTCATCGGCACCGGGAACATGGCGGAGGCGATGATCCGCGGGTTGTTGCGGGGGAGTGATTTCGCGCCGGAGCAGGTGATTGCCTCGGCGCCGCGCGAGGAGCGCGTCGTCGAACTGCGACAGAAGTACGGGATTCGCGCCACGCAGGACAATCGCGAGGCGGCGGGCGCGGAAATCGTCGTGCTGTCGATCAAGCCGCAGCTGTTCGGTCGGGTGCTCGATGAGGTCGCGGATGCGATCAGCGCGGAGGCCCTGGTGATTTCGATCGCTGCGGGCATTCCGGTGCAGGCCATCCAGGCGCGGCTGGCTCCGGGAGCGCGCGTCGTGCGCGCGATGCCGAATACGCCGGCGCTCGTCGATGCTGCGGCGACCGCTATTGCAGGGGGCGAGCATGCGCGCGCGAGCGACCTGGCGGATGCGAAGTTGATCTTCGATTCGATCGGGATGACGGTCGTGCTCGACGAGTCGCATCTCGACGCCGTGACGGGGCTGTCCGGTTCGGGGCCGGCGTATGTGTTCCTGATCCTCGAGGCGCTCAGTGACGCCGGAGTGAAGGTCGGTCTGTCGCGCCGGAACTCGCAACTGCTGGCCGCCCAGACGCTGCTCGGATCGGCCAAGCTGCTGCTCGAAACGGGCGAGCATCCCGGGCTGCTGAAAGACATGGTGACCTCGCCCGGAGGGACTGCGATCACCGGCCTGCATACGTTGGAAAATGGCGGCGTGCGGACCACGCTGATCAACGCAGTGGAGGCAGCGACGAAGCGCTCGCGTGAACTCGGTGAGGCGTTCATGCTCAAGGAGAAGGAGCGCGCATGACGCAACGCGAAGTGCTGACCTCACTCGATGAGGAACTCCAGCAGGTCATGCAGCATGCGCGTGATTTCGTTGCGAAGACGGACGGCCGGGTTTTCACCGTGCGTCCTGATCCGCTCAGCTGGTCGGCCGCCGAGTGTCTATCGCACCTGAGTATCACCACCGGTCAGTTCCTGCCGATCCTCAGCAAGGCGATCGACGACGCGAAAGCGGCGGGCGGCGAGAGCGATCGTGTTCCAGCGATGGACTGGCTCGGTTCGGCGCTCCGGTGGTTCATGGAGCCGCCCTTCCGCTCGAAGGTGAAGACCTCGCAGCCGTTCGTTCCGAAATCGGTGCGCGCGAAGGCCGATGCCCTGGCGGAATTCGAGGCCACGCAGAATCAGCTCATCGAACTCGTGCGCCGGTCGGGAGGCCTCGACCTCACCAGCCTGAAAGTGAAGTCGGCATTCGACCGCCGCGTCCACTACAACGTCTACTCAGCGTTCCGGATCGTGGCCGCTCACGAGCGGCGTCACCTCTGGCAGGCGGAGAAAGCCGTCCGCGATCTCACTGGCCTGGGATAGAGGGCCCGCCCTCTTTCGTTCGGCGCGCGCGACGCTGCATCAGCGTCATGATCCAGTAGAGAACTCCGATCGCCACGCCGAAGCCGATCAGCCAGTGCGACTTCGCCTTGAGCTGCGCGATCATCAGTCCCGGGTCGTTCATCAGCGCGGGATTGCTGCCGAGAACCTCGCGGCCGAAGAAGGCGAGCGCGGTGCAGAAGACTCCCGCGCCGAGCAGGGTCATCACTGAGAATCGCGCGAAGTTCATGCGGAACAGGCCGGCCGGGATGGAGATGACGTGGCGGATGCCCGGCAGGAGACGCGCGACGAAGATGCCGCCTGAACCGTACGTCGCAAACCAGTCGTCTGCCTGCTGCATCTTTTTCGCAGGGAGCATGACGAACCGGCCGTATTTTTCAAACAATGGCCGTCCGAGCTTGAAGGCCAGCCAGTAACTGATCGCCGAGCCTGCATACGACCCGAGTGTGGCGGCGATGATGACGCCCCAGATATTCAACTTTCCCTGCGCGGCCCAGTAAGCAGCGGGCGGGATGACGACCTCGGCCGGAATGGGCACGGCAGTGCTCTCGAACGCCATCATGATGAAGATGCCGAGGTAGCCCCAGTCGAGTACGAATTGCATCCAGACGGCAAGGAGATGATGAATGGTCGATTCCATGAGGCGCGCATCATAAACGAGGTGAGAGTTCACTCAGTCCTCACTCCTCACCACTCAGCCTCGTTGTTTCTGCGTGTTAGCATCCGGACGTGGACCAGCTGGACTATGACGTCGTGATTCTCGGGGGCGCATTTGCGGGTGCCTCGACGGCGTTGTTGCTCCGGCGGGATGTCCCTTCGCTGCGGGTGCTGGTGGTCGAGAAAGCCGAGGCGTTCGACGAGAAGGTGGGCGAGGCGACGACGGAGATGTCGGCCATGTTCATCACCCGCCGGCTGGCCATGTGGCACCACCTCGAGGCCGAGCAACTGCCGAAGGAAGGGCTGCGGTACTGGTTCCAGAACGACAAGGTCACGGGTCACACGAATGCGACCGAGGCGGGTGGATTCCTCCGGAGTTCCGTGCCGGCGTTTCAGCTGCGTCGCGACGCGCTGGATGAGCATCTGCTCGCATCCGCAGTCGCGGAAGGTGCGGAGTTGCTGCGTCCCGCCCGCATTCGCGACGTTGAAGTCGGCTCGTTTCAGCAGGTGGTGACCGTCGATGAGGGCGAAGGCTCGCGCCAGATCCGTTGCCGGTGGGTCGTCGATGCCACGGGCCGCGTGAATTTCCTGTCGCGCAAGCTCGGCCTTCTCGAGCGGAACGAAGAACACCAGACGGCTTCCATCTGGTGCCGCTGGAAAGACGTTCGCAACATCGACGATCTCGCGGCGCGCGATCCGAACGGGCTGGCTGGACGCAACATCGGCTCCCGTCGCCTGGCCACGAATCACTACATGGGTTACGGCTACTGGATCTGGGTGATTCCACTTGGCAACGGCGAGACGAGCATCGGCATCGTGTTCGACAAGCGGATCATCGACCTGCATCAGAGCAAGACCCGTGGTGACGATTTCATCGCA
Source organism: Thermoanaerobaculia bacterium (assembly GCA_046590585.1). Lineage (GTDB taxonomy): Bacteria > Acidobacteriota > Thermoanaerobaculia > Gp7-AA8 > Gp7-AA8 > JBKJVD01. The sequence continues at coordinate 4,734 of JBKJVD010000241.1, forward strand.
TTCCTCAAGGCCATTCCTTCGCTGGCGGAAATTCTGGAAGGGGC
>JBKJVD010000207.1:0-11055 GCA_046590585.1 Thermoanaerobaculia bacterium
GCTCCTACTCTACCAACTGAGCTACGCCCGCTTGATGCCAGAACTCTGCGCCCTCCGAGGTCGTCCCGCAGACAGGACTGGAGAAACGGCGCGATTCTACCACCGCGAATCGTGCGAACCCGGCTCGATCGGAATTCGCTCGACGCGAGACGGTTTTCTTCCTGCATGTCCGCTCCCAGAACGACGTCCATCATCGTGCTCGTTGCTGCACTTCTGCTCGCGCTTCCCATCCTCGCCAGCGAGCCATCAACGCTGACTCTCGAGATCAAGGGAATGCACTGCTCCGGCTGTGCCGCGGGGATCGAGGCGATGCTCAAGCGCGTTGACGGCGTGACGAAAGTCGACGTCAGCTACGAAGAGAAGCTCGCCCGCGTCGACTACGATCCAACTCGCGCAACCTCAGCCAAGATCATCGAGGCCGTGGAAACACTGGGATACCAGGCGGTCCCGAAGAAGTAATCAGCCGATCTGCTGCCCCAGGCGCAGGAAGTAGACCCCCACGCCGATCAGTGCGAGTCCGCTCACGACTTCGGCAATCCGCCGGGTCCGCTCGAGTCGAGCGAGCCATCCTCCGACTCTGCCGGCAAACAATCCAAGGAGCAGGAACGGCAGCCCGCGACCGATGCCGTATGCGAGGGATAGCGCCGCGCCGTACAACGGCCTTCCCACCGCAGCAGCGATAGTCAGCAGCAGCATGAGGGGTCCCGCGGAGGTTGTGAGCGTGGCCACGGTGTAGAACAGACCATAGACGAACGCACCGCCGATTCCGCCACGCCGTTTCACGCTCGGGTTCGGGAATCGCTGCCGCAGTACCGGCCCGAGAAGTGCTGCGAGGCCTGCAAGGATGGAGAGCATCGCCGTGGCGATCGCGAACGTCGCGCTCCACTGCACCAGCAGGCGTCCCGCCCATGCGGCCGCCGTCCCGAGCAACAGCAGGCTCAGTGTGACGCCGGCGAAGAACGATGCGGCGAGCGGCACACCGAAGCGATTGCTCCCTGGCTTGCCTTCGTGATCATGAGCGCCAACGTAACCGATCATCCCCACACCTGCGGGGAGGGTGCATGGTCACGTCGTTGCCGACAGCAGCCCGCCAATCAATGCCGCAAGCATGGCCATGAGAGGCTGATGCTCGATCGCTGTGGCTATGCGCTCGAGAAACTCGAATGGATTCAAACTCACCTCGTTCGGAGAAGCGCCGCGAAGCCGTCGTGAAGATGGGAGCTCATCGACCCGCAACAGCCGGGCGACCATGCCGCCCGGCTGTCGTGGTGTGGACTTACTGCTTGACCATGTCGCGTCCGCAGCAGCAACGCGGCTGCTGCTGCCCGTTGCAGCTCTCAGGCGCGCCTTTGGTCACCTCGATCTCGCAGCCGCAGTTGGGGTCGGGACATTTGAAACGATCACCCTGCTTGTATGGCATCACAGTCTCCTTTTTCAGATGCGACCTTCTGTCGCATCGATCGATCACAACTCAGTCCGTACTGCGGTCCGTATTCCCGGTTTCCGTCGGCCTCGCTGCAGACGCCTCGATGGCATCGAGAATCGGACACTCACTGGTGGGACCTTCGCCCGAACAGGAGTGCGTGATCTCGACGAGAGCGCTGCGCATGACGCTCAGTGCTGCAATCTTTTCGTCGATGCCAATGATCCGGGCCTCGGCCTCACTCTTCACATCACCGCAGCTTCGGCGAGGATCGAGACGGAGTTCGAGGAGGTGCAGGATTTCAGCGAGTGTGAAGCCGAGTTCCTGCGCCTGTCGGACGAAGCGGATGCGGCGCGCGACATCGTCGTCGTACCGCCGGAACCCCAAGCGCGGTCGCTCCGGCTGTGCAATCAGCTTCTTTCTTTCGTAGAAGCGGATCGTCTCCACGCCGACTCCCGCAGCCTCAGCCAGCTCTCCGATGGTCATCATCCCCGGAGCATAGCTTCCGTACTGGGGTACGGTGTCAAGGTTCCTCGGCGTTCCTCGGTTCCTCGGGTTCCTCGGCGATTCTCGCGAGGGCTCAGCTCCGTTGGACCCACGAGTTCCATTGAACCGAGGAACTCCGAGGAACCCGAGGAACTCCGAGGAACTGCATTAAACCCGAGGAACCCCGAGGAACTGAGAATCACGCTTCCGCCGACTTCCCCCGTCCCTTGAACGCCGCCAGGATCCCGCTCACGACGAGCAACAGCCCGAAAATGCAGACGATGGTCGGACCGGTCGGCAGGTCGAGGCTCGCCCATTCGGTGGAGAGCACGAGTCCGCCGATCCCGGCGATGAGGGCAACGCCCCATCCGATTGCGAGCCGCATCGAAGTGCGCGCGCTGAGCAGCGCGCCGCAGACGGCCGGAACAATCAGGTAGGAGAAGACGAGGTACACGCCGGCAATGCGCACGAAGCTCGTGACGACGAGACCGAAGGTCGCATAGAAAATGAAGTCCCACATCCGCACGTTCATCCCCTGGCGTTCCGCTTCGTCCAGGTCGAATGAGATCAGGTAGAACTTCCTGCGCAACCAGTAATGCAGCGCCAGCACCACGCCAAACAGCGCCGTGGTGCGCAGCACCTCGGCGCGCGACACGAGCAGGATGTTGCCGACGAGGAGGCTCTTGATCTCTTCATCCCCTGCCGCGGTCCGGCTCAGGATCATCGTAGCCGCTGCGGCGGCGACGATGTAGATGATGCCGATGATTGCCTCCTGCGGCACGCGCGGATGCCGGAAACGTGTCAGCGAGAACAGCGCCGCGCCGGCCATCGTGAAGACGATGGCCAGCGCGTACGGAAGGATGCTGTGATCGGGATCGGCGCCGAGGAGAACGGCTGTGGCGATTCCCAGTGCGGCGATCTGGGCGAGAGCGAGATCGACGAAGATGATCCCGCGCCCAACCACATGCAGCCCGAAGTAGACGAGCGCAGCCGGTAGGACGACGAGGGCGACGAGTGGCCAGAACCAGAGTGTCAGAAGATCCATGGTCGTTCCTTACTTCGCAGCCAGCGCCTGAGCCACGCGTTTGACGATCGTATCGATGAGCTGGATGTAGGTGGGGGTCCCCGGCAGGGCACCAGGAAACTGGCAGACTTCCACGAGAACTCCCCCGGTACGCGACACGACCGCTTCCGCAGTCTTGCGCGGCTGATACGGCTCAACGAGCAGCACGCGGATGTTCTCCGCCTTCATCTTCTGCATCACCTTGGCGAGATGCGGAGGGGATGGCGGAATTCCCGGCTTCGGCTCGAGAAACGTTTCGGCCCTCAGCCGGAAACGACGCCCGAAATAGCGCCAGGTGGGGTGATAGGTCACGATCTGCCGGCCGGCATACGGAGCCAGGATCGCCGTCCATTCCTTCATCTTGACGGCCAGGCTCGCATCGAAGCCCGCTGCATTCGTCTTGTAGACCGAGGCACCAGCGGGATCGAGCGCAGCGAACACCCGCGCAATATGAGCAGCCACGATCTTTGCGTTCATCGGATCGAGCATGAAGTGCGGATTGCCGGCGACGTGAGTGTCGCCCTGGGAACGATCGGCAGCGAGAGGGATGTCGAGCAACTGCACTCCCTCAGACGCCACCACCCTGCCCGGCGCTCCGGAAAGAATCCTTGGATTGCGTGCTCCGTCGAGAAGAGGAGCCAGCCAGCCCACCTCGAGTTCCGCTCCGCCTTCAATCAGGACATCCGCGCGGTTGAGCGCGACGATCTGGCTGGGACGGGCATCAACGAAGTGAGGGTCTTCGGTCGGCTTGGCAATCGTCGTCACCGAGACGCGGGCGCCTCCGATCTGTGAAGCGAGGGCGCCATATTCGCCCGTGGTCGCTACGACCTTCAAGGCAGCGTGAGCAGGAATTGCGGAAGCAAGCAGTACGGCTGCGAGAATCGCGACTGTCGTCTTCATCGTTTTATCCCCTAGAACTTGTGAGCTGCATGAGAGCCGAGGAGGAATTCGAGCTGCAGCCAGATGGAATGCTGCGTCTCCTGGAAGGCGTCGGCGCGATCGAGGTTGTACTGCAGGCGGAGCTTCGAGAACTCCGTCGGAAACCACGTGATGGCGGGAGAGAGGCGCAGCCGCGGGGCGAGCGATCCGTCGGTGGTGTCTCCCTGATCGCCGTTCACCCGATCGACGCGGAAACCGAGCACGTACCCGGCTTTATATCCCCAGTTCACCTGCAGGTAGGCGCCCCAGTCATGGAACGTCGCCGCGTCCAGCTGGTCCGGCACCGCGGCAACCGACGACGAGCGGCGCATCACTTCGCCTTGAACCTTGACGAATGGAAATCCGCGGAATGCATTCGTCGGCTTCCATTTGTAGAAGCCGTCAATTCCGTAGATGTTGGTGCGGGCATCCTCACCGGTTCCGTTCGGACCGAGTGCAGCAGAGGCTCCGAGCAGCAGCGTCTGCGTGTCGCTCAGGTCGAATGAAGCGTTGTAACGCGGGATGATCAGCATGTCGCCAAGCCCGGAGACGGGCCGTTCTTCGATGGTCCGTCCGAACAGCGTTTCACCTGGAACGCTGCGAAAGCTGTTGACGGTTTCGCCCTGGCTGTTCTGCAGCGACAGCGAAGCCTCGGAAAAAAAGCTGGTCGGGGTGAGCCAGGCCACTCTCACGCCGGTGGACCGCAACCCGTCCGGTCCGAAGAAACGCCCGTTGACGAGAGGCTGGTCGACGAAGTCCCACGAGTGAGGATGCTGCGGATTGAGCCGGCCGAACTCCGTGAAGAAGTGGCCCGCCTTGACCTGCAGTCCTTTCGGAAGGGAGGAAGTCGTTGCATAGACCTCTTCGAGTTCAACGACCGTCTCTCCGTGAGGATCGACCTGCAGAACCAGATTCGCCTGGGCGCGGAAGTAAGGATCGACGGCTCCTTCGAAGACAGCCTCCACGTTCTGCACGGTGAAGCCGCGCTGCGTGGGGTCGTGTCCGCCCGTTTCCAGCAGGCCGACATCCGGGGTGGTCGAGGTCCCTGCGGCGATCAGTCCGTCGAGCGAGAGATTAAGAAAGTTCTTCCCTCCCGCGCTCGACACCATCGTCATCGGGGCATCCAGCGGTGCTTCAGGGGCTGTGAGCAGCGGGTCGGTGCTGACGCCTGCAGCGTCGGCGGCAACGATGGTGGGGTCGGCGAGCGCTGGATCCGGCGGAACGACCGGCTCCGCTGATGTCTGGTCGACCGCCGTCACGTCAGCCGGTGCCGGCTTTCCTGCGTTGATCTCTTCCTGAAGCTGGCGCGCCTGAGCGGCCAGGGCGTCAATCTGCATCTGCAGATTTTTGAGTTTCTGTTCGAGCTGCGTCGAGTTCGCGGTTTCCTGTGCGCCGGCGACGGGCGCGAGAAACAAAGCGGCGCTGGTCGCAATTGCGACCAGCCACTGGGCGTGCTTCACGTCCATTGGAGACTCCTCAGTCTTTGAAGCTGCTACGGAGGGAGGAGGACGCTACAGGGCGGGGGGAGCGCGGCCGCATCGATGGGGCAGCGTGACGGAGGTTTCGGTCGCCGAAAATCCGGCCACGCTGACCGTCGTTCCGAGGATGACTGGAGTCGTCGTGCTGCGGGACACGACGACGGGATCGCCGCCGAATGCGCATTCGAAACAGAACGCTGGCGCACCCGCGTGGTCGATGGTCGCAGTCGTGCTGTGACTCCCCAGCAGCTGATGCGTGTGGAAGGGACGGACGTTGAATGCCAGCAGCCCTAGCAGGACGAGCGTAGTTCTCATCCGCGCAAAAGGGGCCGTCCGGTCAGACGAATACTTTGGCAACATCGACACTGTCTCACCCATTAAAGCAGGCTCCCGGGTTCGCTATTCCGCAGGTCCCCTCACTGGAGACTCCAGTGAATGAACAGCGCGAGCCCGGCGTAACGGGCCGCTTTTCCGGTGATGGTCCAGGCGGAAAATGGGTCGAACGGCATGCGAGCCAGCCCCGCCGCCGCTACGATTGCGTCGCCAATCAACGGAACCCAGGAGAGCAGCAGCGCTGGCGCGCCGTACCGCTGAATCATCGACGCAGCACGTTCCATCCGCTTAATCGCGCGCTCGCTCGTGACGGCATCCGATGCCGAACGGGCCAGCGCGTATGTGGTGCAGGCGCCGAGATAATTGCCGATCGTAGCAATCACCACCGGCAGAATCACCGCATCGCGACGACTCACAATCAGTGCGAGCGCCGGCTCCGATCCCAGCGGAAGGATCGTCGCGGCGAGAAAGCTCCAGAAAAACAGTCCGAGCAGATCCACGTTTGATTCACTCAACCCATCGACGCGGAATCTGCGTCAGGGATGACAATCGTCGCAGGCCTTCCCGCGGAGGCCATCCCAGCCTTCCTTTACGATGATTGGCACCATCACCAGTGCGGCGACTGGATCGGCCCACCACCATCCGGCGACGGCGTTCAGCAGCAGACCGCCGAGGAGGATGGCCGAGAGGTAAGCGCAGATCCGGGTCTGCGTGGCATCGGAGTTCAATGCACTGCTGCCGATCGCACGCGCCACGCGGCGCTTGGCGCGCACGAGCAGCGGCATCACGATCATGGAGATTGCCGCCAGCACGATCCCGACGATGCTTTTCTCTGGCGCCTCATGGTGGAGGAGCGACTTCACCGCGTCGAAGGTGATGGACGCAGCGAGCATAAGAAACGATCCACCGACGATTCTCAACGCCAGCTTCTCCCGCCACTGGCGTCCGGCTTCATCGGCGTCGCCATGGAGACGCCACAGCAATGCGAACCCGGAGATCACTTCGATCACGCTGTCGAAACCGAATCCGACCAGCGCCACGCTTCCGGCAACGATTCCGGCCCCGATCGCGATCACGCCCTCGAGGCTGTTGTAAGCGATGGTGAAGTACTCGAGAAACAGTCCGCGCCGAACCTGCGCGCCGCGCTCCCCCATCCCCTCGAGCACGACTTCCGTCTTCATGCTTCCTTCCATGGTCGACATTGCATCACAGATGAGACTCGCAGTCCTTCCAGCCTTCCTCTCCAACTGGTCAGAGCGATCGGAGTCGTGCCCGCCGGACCCCGTCCGATGCTGCGTACGCCGCGAGACATCGCCACGGTGTCCGTCTTGCAGACTCTCAATCAGCATTTACATACAATCCACCGGAAGGCAGCCGCTGGTGCCGGGCCAGCCCGCAAAGTACGAGGCAAAGAGGATTTCATGATCACGATTCCGACCGAACCGATCGGGAGCATTCCACGGCCGCTCGAATTGATCGAGGCAGTGGCCAGAAGCAATGCCGAGGATCCTGCACTCGATGCGCTGTACGACGCCGCGATCCGCGACACGATCGAACAATTCGAAGCGACAGGCTCGCCTGTGGTGACCGACGGCGAGCAGCGGAAGTACCACAACTTCTGGACCTACTCCGTTCACGGACTTCCGAATACCTCACCGGACGGATTCAAGATTCCGTTCTCGGCCGGCCACACGCGAAGGATGCCGCGGCTGACCGCGGCACCGTTTCGCTACCGGCAGATGGCTGACCGCTACCTCGACGTGGCGATGCGTTACTCGCACCTTCCCGTGAAGCAGGCCGTCATTTCTCCGTCGGCACTCAGCCTGATGTATCCCGCTGAAGGGATCGACGGCTATTCGCGCGACGAATTCATCAAGGACCTGCTGAGTGAGCACGAGAATGAGATCCGGCGCTGTCTGGCGAAGGGAGCTCACAAGGTCCAGATCGATTTCACCGAGGGGCGGCTGGCGGTGAAGATCGATCCGACGGGGAACCTCCTGCACAGCTTCATCGACCTCAACAATCTGGCGCTCTCGCGATTCACGGCAGAGGAGCGCTCGAAGATCGGGGTTCATACCTGTCCCGGCGGCGACCGCGATTCGACCCACAGCGCGGAGGTGGACTACGCCGACCTGCTGCCGAGCCTCTTCCAGATGAGGGTGGGAAACTTCTACATCGCGCTCGCCGGTGAGAAGGATCGTCAGCACGTTCTCGGAATCATCCGCAAGTACATCCAACCGGAGCATCGCGTCTTCGTCGGCGTCGTCGCGCCGATCGATCCCGCCATCGAAACGCCGGAGGAAGTGCGAGACAGGGTTCTCGAAGCAGCGGAGTACATCCCGGTGAGCCAGCTCGGGACCACGGATGATTGCGGGTTCTCGCCGTTCAGCGATGACACGTCGACCTCCCGCGAGACTGCGTTCGCCAAGATTCGCGCAAGGGTGCTGGGTACGGCGCTCGCAGCCGAACAGCTCGGAGCACGTTGAAACGATGGACGTTTCAGAAGATCGAGAGGATGAACTACTCCGTTCGGTAGCGATTCAGAATGCGCGAAGCATTCTGGTCGCCCGGCAGCGCGCCGAGCAGGAACTGGTGGCCGCAAAGGAGGCGCTGGAACTGCGCACCGCGGAACTCACGCGCGCCAATGAATTGATCCTGACGATTGCAGAGAACGCTGCGTCGTGTCTCCTGATGCTCGACGAGAACGGCATCGCCACGTATCTCAACCCGGCCGCGATCGAGGAGACTGGCTACACGCTCGAGGAGTTCGCCCGGGCCCCTCTTCACGACATGTTGCACCCACCGGCGGATCGCGGCGGACACGGGCAGGAAGAATGCGCGATCCGGAACGCGCGCGAACGGATCGTTCCCCTCAAGAAGCATCGCGACCTCTTCGTGCGCAAGGACGGCACGACGTTTCCCGTTTCATGCTCACTCTCCCCGCTTCAGCGGGAGGGACGTTCCGTAGGCGCCGTGCTCGAGTTCCGCGACATCACCGAGGAACAGTCCGCCCAGACGGCGCTGGAAGAAGCCAGCCGGAGAAAGGACCAGTTCCTCGCCACGCTTTCCCATGAACTACGGACGCCAATGACGGCTGTCCTCGGCTGGGTCTCCATGCTCAAGATGGGTCTTCCTGAAGCTGAAGCACTGGAGGCCATCGACGCCATCGAGAAGAGTGCGGCGATCCAGGCGAAACTCATCGACGACGTGCTGGACGTGTCTCGAATCGCTGCCGGCAAGATGACCTTCAATCCAGTTCCGGTCGAGTTCGGCCCCGTGATTCACGCGGCGATGACCACCGTCCATCCTGCCGCTGCCGCCAAGGGAATCGAAGTCGTGGCGATCCTCCCGCCTGAGCTCCCGCTCCTCCTGGGCGATGCGGGCCGCCTGCAGCAGATCATCTGGAACCTCCTCTCGAACGCGGTGAAATTCACTTCCGCCGGCGGCACCATCACAATCCGCGTCACCAGCAGCGCCACGCATCTCCGCCTGACTGTCCAGGACACCGGGAAGGGAATCGACCCCGCCTACCTGCCCTACGCATTCGAACCGTTCAGCCAGGAAGATGGAACGATGACCCGTTCGCACGAAGGGATCGGCCTCGGCCTCTCGATCGTCCGGTCCCTCGTCGAACTCCACGGCGGCCGGATCCGGGCCGCCAGCGAAGGTACAGGACGAGGCGCCAAATTCACCGTCGACCTGCCAGTGCATGGGACGAATGCTGAATGCTGAATGCTGAATCGAGACCGGCAAGCCGCGATCACTGCGGGAACGCTGGAAGCGCCCGAAGTGATCGTGCGGGTTTGCGACCCACAAACGGCTGCCATCCTGAGCCAATGAACCGCGTTTCGCGGCGACTGAGGTAAGAAACTGGTGGCGCGGCAGCGCGCCAGAGTTCCCCAGGTTCCCCCTCTCCCAGCAGGCTTCTTTGCTGGGAGAGGGTGGCCGTGAGGCCGGGTGAGGGCGCGTACCCGCCAGCGAATTTTGCGACGGGCGGCGGAAACGCGCGAACACGACGCCCGTGAATCGCAGTGCTGTCGCGCCAACCCGCATGGCGATACGTCGCCCTCACCCGGCCTGCGGGCCACCCTCTCCCCGCCGATGAAACTGGCCGGGAGAGGGGGGACGATGCACTGCGCGCGACCGCGACGAACCCCGCTTAAACACTGGGAGTTTCTTTGGAAGTCGGCGGAGCTGCAGCCGAGCGGAGCGCTGCCGCAGCGTAGCGCGGCGAAGGAACTGAAGATACGAGGATCGAAAACAACGGAGCGGGCGGGTGGCGCAAAGGAACAGCACCGCAATTTGAGTTGCTTCGCCGCGCTACGCCGGCTCAGCATGACGTGGTTTGGTGGAGCGCCCCGTGGTCCGTGCCATTAGAAGCCGGCGGAGTGCGCACTCGGAGCTTTATTGCGAGGAAGTACGCGGCGCGGTCGAAGGGTCCGGGTGGCGGAAGAACGTTCGCGCGTCGATCCGTGACGAGCTACCTCCCGGCAGGCTTACAGGCACCGTGGTGTACGTAGGGTCCTGAAGAGAACCATGGAGCGCAACGAGCGACTCGTGCCTTCGGCGAACCTGTCCCCGCGGAGATGGTCCGGGTGCACGACTTTCCGATAAAATGTCGCTGGTCTGAACTTCGGAGACACACCATGAGCAATGCAGAGAAACTGCAGAAAGCGATGGCGGAAGCTGTCCGGAGGTTCGAAGCGCTCCCGAGTTGGGCGCGCGTGGAATCGAAACCGACGACCTCTGCAGCGAATCGATCCGTTCGTCCGATCGGTACCACGCCGCCGAAGAGGTGATCGCTGGCAGCAGTGCGCAGCGCGGCTCCTACCCGAAGATCTTCTCGAACACATCTGAATCGTGAGCTTTCAATCGATCGGCGAACTCGTTCACGTAACACATGTCCGGTGAGAAGCGCTGCGCGCGCACACGGATCGAGTAGTTCGGGCTTGCAGGATCCAGATCGAACAATACGAGTCCAACGCCGAACAGCATACAGAGCGCCTCGAGGCGGCTCTGGTCTTCTTCGGTGAGCGTCGTCGGCATGACGATGTACGACTTTGCGGAAAAGAGCCGGTACGCAATCTCCTGAGCCGGATGAGGGGCGGCGCGAGCGCAAATTGAATCCCTCGCAGGTAATCCCGCGACCAGTAGAGATCTCCGTTTCTGACAGAGGCTAACCGCGCATTGCACCGTCTTGGCGCAAACCACGGCGTCGACAATTTACGTTTGCGTGTCCCCTTGTACGATGGGTTTGCGGGCCTCAGGATAGAGAAAGCGGTCCGGGAATGCTGCGATGCGCCCCTTAAGCCAGTAGAGCTTGTGGATGAGCAGAGCTTCCCGCCCTCGTCGCG
>JBKJVD010000205.1:0-6558 GCA_046590585.1 Thermoanaerobaculia bacterium
AACCTGGCCGAGCGCGTACGCCTCGTCCCAGACCCGCGTGGCCGCTTCCGCCAGTTCGCTCGGGATGTTGCGGTTGTTGATGCGGTACGCAGCGCGGCGATGCTTGTCGATCACACGAAGGAACGGCTCTTCGTTGACTGCGTAGCCATCGAACGCACCGACCTTGTCCGCGATCCGGGCCGACTGCGCGTACGACTCGCCGGACAGGATCGACGTCAGCGCTGCCGCGTAATCGCGTCCCTCTTCGCTGTCGTACGCCAGTCCGCGGGCCATCAGCAGCGCACCGAGGTTAGCGTAGCCGATGCCGAGCGGACGGAACGCGTGGGAATTCTTCTCGATGGCCGGAGTCGGATACGACGCGAAGCTGACAACGATCTCCTGCGCCGTGATGACGACGCGGAGCGCCGCACGATAGGCCTCGACGTCGAAGCCGTTCGTCTCACTGTAGAACTTCATCAGGTTCAGCGACGCCAGGTTGCATGCGGAGTCATCGAGGAACATGTACTCCGAGCAGGGATTGGAGGCGTTGATCCGCGCCGTGTTCGGGCACGGGTGCCAGTCGTTGACCGTGGTGTCGAACTGCATGCCCGGGTCGCCGCACATCCAGGCCGACTGCGCCATTCTGCGCATCAACTCGCGCGCCTTGAACTCGCCGGTGATCTGGTTCCGGTCGGTAACGGCACGTGTCTGCCAGTCGCCGTCCTTCTCGTAGGCCTGCATGAATTCATCGGTGACGCGCACCGAGTGATTCGCGTTCTGGAACTGCACGGAGTCGTAGGCGCCACCCGGAGCGTTGAACGCGCCGTCATAGCCTGCGTCGATCAGTGCCCACGCCTTGCGCTCTTCCTTCTCCTTCGACTCGATGAAGTCGATGATGTCGGGATGGTCGGCGTTGAGGATGACCATCTTCGCGGCGCGGCGGGTCTTGCCACCTGACTTGATGACGCCGGCGAACGAGTCGTAACCCTTCATGAAGGAGACCGGACCCGAGGCGGTTCCGCCGCCTGCGAGCAGTTCGCGCGAAGAGCGGATGTTCGACAGGTTCGAGCCAGTGCCCGATCCGTACTTGAACAGCATCCCCTCGGTCTTGGCCAGGCCGAGGATCGAGTCCATGGTGTCCTGGACGGAGTTGATGAAGCACGCAGAGCACTGCGGCTTCGGCTCAACGCCCACGTTGAACCAGACCGGAGAGTTGAACGCGGCCATCTGGTACAGAAGGATGTGCGCCAGTTCATCGCGGAAGGTGTCGCCGTCCATCTCGGAACGGAAGTAGCCCGCTTCGCGGCCCCACTGAGTGATGGTGCGGACGACGCGGCCAATCAGCTGCCGGACGGATGTCTCACGGTCCGGTGTGCCGAGGTGCCCGCGGAAGTACTTCGAGACGACGACGTTGGTCGCCATCTGCGACCACGATTTCGGCATCTCGACGTCACGCTGCTCGAAGACTGCCTCGCCGCGCTCATTCGTGATGACCGCGCTACGCATCTCCCACTCGCAGGTGTCGAATACGTCGACGCCGGGTTTGCTGAAATATCGCTCGATCGAGATACCGCCGGTCTTCGTTTCCTTCTTCCCGGCCCTGGCTCCCTTCGGCAGCCCCGTTCGCCGGACGGGCAGATCGATGGACGTCATGATTCCACTCTCCTCATTGTCTAAACAGCCATGAACCGAAAAAAAAAGCAGAGGAGGGTAGTTCGAGTTCAGTTCTGGAAGGAAGCCGGACCGGCTTTGCGCTGTGAATCTTGGCAGCGCGCGCCGTGCAACCCCGACGTCCCTCACACTCGAACAACCGTCCCCTACCTCCCCCTCGCAGCCGGGACGTCCGGCTCCTTTCAGCTGAAAGGAGCCATGGCCGCGACCTTGAAACCAACAACTCAGCGAATTGCGCGCGCAGCTGACGACCGGACCTGGGGTACCGCCGACTTGACCTTGACCGTAACCTGGTTTTCGCGAATCTGCAGAGACACGGACCGGATCGGTAGCCTGGCATCAAGACGAGACTGCACCTTAAAATCCTTCATCTATCCTCCCGCGCATTCAACTGGCTGGTTGTTTTGGGACACGCTACGCCGCCCCCCGGGACTTGTCAAGCGACAACCACAACATCTTGTGGTGCGAGCAGACAGAAGCACAACATCGTGCGGAAGTGTCGATTCTGCAATGGGTTAGCTTACTCTCGCCGAACGACCGTTCGGCTTGCTTTTCCGCTGGTCTTCCACCGCTTCTCAACAGGTTTTCCACAGCGATTTCCGCACTTGACATTCTCGAAACACCCAGCTTTTCCGCGGCTTTTCCGCTAAGGTTTACACAACTTTTCCACAACATTGTTTAGCAGTTTCGCAGGCACTGTTTTCATCAGGCTTTTCGGAGAATTTCCGCACGATTTTCTGTCCCCTGGGTCTTCCAGGTGGCGTGATCCTGCCATTTGCGGGTCTCCTGCGGAAAACCGCGCGGAGTCGCGGCACCTTGTCCGGAAGTTTCAGGAGGAGGCTCGGGTCAGCGGTGGGAAGGCGTTTGAGACACGGGTTTAAAGGTGCACAGAAAATGTGGCACGTGGAACAGCGGCTGCTCCACGTGGCAGTGGTTCCCGCCGCCCGGTCCCGCTAGAAGGAGCCGGTCGCGCCTGCGCCGCCCGACGCTCCACCGCCACCAATCGGCTCCACTTCGGCAGCCACCGGCTCGTGATGGTGATGCGCCGAGCCCGCAACCGCGGCAGCGGCCAGGTTGAGCGCCTCATCCACCGGCGTGAGACTCATCGGCGTCACGACGATCCCGTCGATGCGGCCCCGCAGGAATCTTTCGATCAACAGGCTCAATCCGAGCAGCGTGACCCCGATCGCGATGAACCTCGCCGTATCGTCTCCCGGCAACGACTTCCACGCTTCGATGACAGCCACGGCCAGCGCCAGCCCGCCAGCAATCAGGTGAGCGTGATGTCGCGCCGCAAGACCGATGGCAAGCAGACAGATTCCGGAGGCGCCGAACACCACGCTCAGCCACCCTGGCGACTCATGACCCCGGAGGGCGATCGCCACGGCCACGTACGCAGCCGGGATCGTCGGAATCATCACGAATGCCAGAAGGCGCTCGATCCATGGCCGGCTCCGGACCGACAACAGAAGCGCGGCGCAGATGGTGACGATTGCGCCAGCCGCCACCAGAGGCAGGAGCACGTTCTCGTCGCTCTTCACCGCCACGTAGCAGAGCACCAGCAACGTCGCCGCACTACCGAAGAACGCGCTGTGAACGCGCCACGCCGTGATCAGCGCTGCTGCCGCGAACACCAGCAGCGCCTCTGGCTTTCCCTCGCTGGGGAGAGACGTGATGAACGACACCATTCCGCCGATCACCAGGGCCGTCTCGACGCCGGTGCTGAATAAGTTCAGGCGGCGGATCAGAAACTCTGCAGTTCCCAGGCATCCAACCAGGAGAAGCGGCCCACGCGGCAGGCTTAAAAGCTCAGCGAGACCGTTCACCGCCAGGATGCCGATGCAGGTGAGCACGAAGAACACGACAGCGAGGAGCGGGGTCTGCGTGCGCCACTTCAGCGGCCAGCGCTCGAGCAGGCTAAACGCCTCGGCATCACTGACCACGCCTAGCTTGCGAAGCCCTCGCACGCGTTCGTGCAGCACTCCGGAACGTTCTTCTGCCGCGGTCGGACCGGGGAAGATCATGCATCCCCCGTCGTGCGGAAGTGCGCATGCATCAGGAAGAGCGCCACGATGGCTGCAATCGTCGACACCGTGATGAAGAGCAGTCCCACGACTCCCTCATCGAACACTTGCAGCACGAAGACATCCGCCGCGATCACGCCATAGATCAGTGCGTACACCGCAAAGGCCTCCCGCCGGGAGCGGATCGAGTAGGCGAAGACCGCCGTTGCCAGAACCAGCGCCAGCGCCACGCCAGCGAGCCTCGTTCCATCCTCGGACATCAAGGCGATCGCCGCACCGAAGGCGAGGTTCACCGCGAAATGTTCGAACACCGGTTCGAAGCTGCGATTCTTTCGCCAGCGTCGATCCGCCTCCCGCCAGCCCATCACGAGCAGCCCGCAACCGAGTGATCGCAGTGCCATTGCGACGCCGCCATTCGAAAACAGCG
Organism: Thermoanaerobaculia bacterium; assembly: GCA_046590585.1. Classification (GTDB taxonomy): domain Bacteria; phylum Acidobacteriota; class Thermoanaerobaculia; order Gp7-AA8; family Gp7-AA8; genus JBKJVD01. The sequence continues at coordinate 4,102 of JBKJVD010000205.1, forward strand.
CACCGAGGGGTTGGGCGATGCCGATCCAGGCAGCCAGCGCGGAGATCGAAAGCGTCAGCACGGAACGCGAATCGAACAGGTAGGCGATCAATGCATGGATGACGGCGAGCAGCAGCAGGTGCCGCTGCCAGTGCGTGTCGAACAGCTTGAATTGCGATTCGATGAAGGCGACGTCCGCGCTCACCAGCAGTGCGCCTGCCATCACGAGGTAGTCATCGAGGGTCCCGGCGCGCGACGTCGTTCTTCTCCACCACGCGAATCCGAGCGCACCAACCGCTGCAATTCCGAGGAGCGAGGCAATGGCGAGCGGTCCGATCTGATCGAAGTTCTTCCTGATGAAGAACCCGACACCGGTCGAGATGAGCAGGACGCCGAGCCAGGCCAGGATTCGGAGTTCCGCGTGGATCGAGAATGGCTCGCGACGCTCCACGCCCTCGAGCTTCGAGGCCCGAGGCGCATCGAGCAGGCCGCCCTTACACACGTCCGCAAGTTCCGGTTCGTACGAGATCACGGAATGATTGTACGCCGCCGCTCAGCTCGCTCAGACCAGATAGGCGATGGCGAACCCGGCCTGCGCCGCCATCATCATCAGGTACATCTGGCGCCACGACGGATGGTTCTCAGTGGACGTGAGTTCATCCGGGTTCCTGACGATCAGCCAGACCGTGTACGCACCCCACAAAGCCAGCACGAGCCCCAGGGACGCCAGGAAATTTCTGTTTCCGGTCAGGATCGAGTTTCCAGGCGAGAGCGGATCCGCCACGAAGGCTCCGACCGGGAGTAGCAACCAGGGAAAGATGAAGAAGGGGGCGATCATCCATGCCGCGCTTCGTACTCCGTAACGGATCGGGAGCGTCCGGCATCCTCCCGCAAGATCGCCTTTCATGTCGGAGAAGTCTTTCGTCGATGCCGCTCCCAGGAGGAAGAGCATGAAGATCGAGCCGATGAACCATGGCTCTGACGACGCAAGGTAGGGCGCCTGTGTGGAGAGTGCATGCGCCACCATCGTCCATCCCGCAACCTTGAGGAGGCAGCCGCGGGGGATCGCGATGGTGAGGTTCGCCAGCAGCGCATGACGCTTGGTTCGTCCCAGCGCCGGAGCGGAATACATGAACGTAAACATCATCCCCGCCAGGTAAATGAAGAAACATTCGTGCGCCGACAGCGGTGCTGCAGCCTTGGCGCTCCACGTCGTATAGGGATGGGCCACGACGAGCCAGGTGGGCAGGATCGCCAGCGCATACATCGTCCAGGTGAAGACCCATGCCTCGCGAATTGAAATCGCACCGGTGCAGAGCGGCCTGGCGGGTTTGTTGATCCGGTCGATCTCGAGGTCGTAGATCTGGTTGATGGCGTTCGACGCGGCGTTCAGAAACGAAGCGCAGAGCGAGCCGAGGGCTACCGTCAGGATTACCGAAGCGGTGAGACTTTTCGCTGGATCAGGATTGTGTGCTGAGCCCCACGCGCAGATTGCGCCGGAGACGATGCCGAGGAGCGGCGGGAGCAGCGTGAAGGGGCGGGCGAAGGTCACGAAACGGCGCACGCGGCAGTGTCGCGATTCCCTGTCGCGTCCGCAAGAGTCCTGATCCGTCCTGCCGGGCGCACGAGGGAGTTTCGGCTACTGTGACCGCTCCCCGGTGTTAGACTCTGCCCGTCCGTATGTCACGAAGACCAATGTACGACGGGGACACCGAAGACCTCGGGTCACCCGCTCCACGAAGCAGCATGAACGAAAGCAAGATCGCACTATTCATCGACTTCGAGAACATCGCCATCGGCGTCATCGAAGCCAAGTACAAGAAGTTCGAGATCAGCCTGCTTCTCGAGCGCCTGCTCGAGAAGGGCAAGATCGTCGCGAAGCGCGCCTATTGTGACTGGGAGAAGTTCCCCGACTACAAGCGCGAGTTGCATGAGGCTGCGATCGAACTGATCGAGATCCCGGCGCGCGCCTATTCCGGCAAGAACTCCGCCGATATCCGCCTCGCTGTCGATGCCATGGACATGCAGTACTCCAAGGAGCACATCGACATCTTCGTCATCGCCTCGGGCGATTCCGACTTCTCGCCGCTCGTCTCCAAGCTCAAGGAGAACAACAAGTACGTCATCGGCTGCGGCGTGAAGAACTCGTCGAGCGGCCTGCTGATCGACAACTGCGACGAGTGGATCTTCTACGAAGATCTCGTTCGAAACATCCAGAAGAACCCCGCCGTCCCCTTCCAGGACAAGAAGAAGGGCGAAGTGTTCAAGCTGCTCATCGACTCGATCAAGGCTCTCATGCGCGAGAACAAGGAGATCCTCTGGGGATCGATGGTCAAGCAGACCATGCAGCGCAAGAAGCCGACGTTCAACGAGGAGTACTACGGCTACAACACGTTCAGCGACCTGCTCGAGGATGCACAGACCAACGACATCATCAAGATCAAGCGGGACGTGAAGTCAGGCTCCTACGTGATCACC
>JBKJVD010000096.1:0-27398 GCA_046590585.1 Thermoanaerobaculia bacterium
TCCGATCTTCACGGCGAAGCCGTCGAACAGTCCGCCCCCGTGGATGGTCTGGATAGCACCAGGCTTCACAGGGAAGTTCGCCGAGTCGGTCTGTCCCACCACCCAGACGTCGCCCGCAGGATCGAGGGCGAGGCCGAATATCTTGTCGCCTCCCGCGACGTTCCCGCCTCCGCCCAGGTAACTCGAGTACACGAGCGCTGCTCCAGTGGGATCCAAAAGCGAGGTGAAGGCGTCGGTATTCGTGCCGGCTTTCGCGGCCTGGATCGCATCGCCGGTGACCGGAAAGTTCGCCGAGTCCGCGTCGCCGCCGACGTAAGCGTAACCGCCGCCGTCCACGGCGATCGCCCGCGCTGTTTCCGTGACTCCTCCACCGAGGAATGTCGAGTAATTGAACCCCGTGCCGGTAGGGTTCAGCTTGAATACGAAGGCGTCGTTGAACGTGTCGCATGCGCCGTTGATACCGCACGAGGTGTCGAACGCGCCCACGGTGACCGGGAAGTCTGGAGAATAGGTGTGGCCGGCGACGTAGGCGTTGCCTGATGCATCGATCGCGATCGCATACCCGCGGTCGGTGTTGCCCCCGCCGGCGAACGTGGAATAGGCGAGCCCGGTGCCGGAGGCGTTGAACTTCGAAACAAACACGTCTTCAGTGCGGCCATTGCAGTTGGGAGCGGTTCCGCACGTAAGCTGGGCCGCGCCGGCGCTAATCGGAAAGTCGCCGGATGTTGTGTAGCCGGTCACGTAGGCTTCGCCGGCCGGGTTGACGGCGACCGCGTAGGCGTAGTTCGCGTCAGCCCCGCCGAAGCGTGTGGCGTACACGAGCGACGGCAGTCCCGTCGTGGCCGTATTGATTTTCACGACGAACGCCGAGTAGGTACCGACCCCACCACCCACATACCCACTGTACGTGCCCGCCGTCGGCGACAGCGGGAACGAGTTGCCAGCGACGGTCACTCCGGCCACGTAAGCGTTGCTCCCCTCGACTGCGACTCCATAGCCGATCGTGAGACTGCCGCTTTGCAGGTGCGTCGAGTAGAGGAGGCTGCTGCCGGTGGAGTTGAGCTTGAACAGGAACGAGCCACCGCCGTTCGGGTCGATGGTGAACCCGCCGACCACCGGGAACGCAGGACCGGCTCCGGGATAAGCCGTCTCACCCGTCACGTATGCGTTCCCGGCCGAGTCCACCGCGATCGCGTATCCCTTGTCGACGGTGTTGTCTGTGCCCACGTAGGTCGAGTACACGAGGACGCCTGTCGCAGTGATCTTGGTGACGAAGACATCTTCCTTCGTGGCACAGCTGGGGCACGCTGAACGATAGATGCCCGAGGTCGTAGGAAACGTGGTCGATGCGGTGTAGCCGGTGACGTACGCGGACCCCGCGGAATCGACGGCTACCGCCTTCGCGTAGTTGTTCGCGTTCCCGCCGAAGAATGATGAGAAGGTGAGCACCGGATCGATGTAGAGAGTGTTCGCGCGATCGTACGCCGCGACCGCGAACCCGATTTCGTGCCGGCCGGTCTTCACGTATCGTCCAGCAACCGGCTGCCTGGTCCCGTCGTGCTCCTGGTAGACGACAGGCGCGCGCTGAACCATCTCCGCGGTGCCCGCGCGGATGACGAGATTGCCCTGGGCATCGATGCGAAGCGCATCTTCGCCGCTGAATCGAAGACGGATGTTTTTAGCGTCGCCGCCCGGTGCGACGACGAAGTCGTACTCGAGCTGCTCCTGGTTGCCGTAGAAGACGAGGTCAATGCCGGGGTAGAGATCGGGGTATCGGACCCTGCCGAACGATCGCACGCCGCGCCGCCATTGGGATGCATCGTTTCCGATGAGGTAGTTGGTGACGCCGGCGGCCAGCTCGCTTCCCACCGGACGCACGCTCCTGTCGGCGCCGGGCCAGGTCATCTGCACCGGCCGTGGATGGTTGGCCAGCGAAACGACCGCCGATCCCGGCGTCAGAACCATGGCGTAACCACTTCCTCTGGAGATGAAGTCGCTCTTTCCGTCGCCCTCGGAACCGACAGCGTCGAACCGCAGCGGTTGCTGCCTGACTGCCGTGATGGCCCACGAGGAGGCTGAAACGGACGCGTGCGGAGTGGCGGTCTGTGCCGCGGCGCTACCGGCTGCCAGGAGCAAGTTCAGAGCTGCGATCAGGCGGACTTCAAACCAGACGCCTCGAGTGCGACGGAAATCCATGACTGCCTCCGCACGGTGTACTACTCGCGGACAGGTCACGGTCTGAGAGGAATCTGATCGCAACGACGAGTCGCTTGTCGTGTTGATTGGATGTTACTCCCTTAGGACCGCACCAGCCGAGCTCTTCTTCCGGGCGCGCCCGCGACGCTGTGCCTTTTACAGAGTGATGGGTGGCTCAGCCGAGCCCTGAGAAGAGCGACACAACGTGTTTCAACCCCGCCTTACTGCCTGGATGACTGGCCCTGGGAGAGATTCTTCATGAAGATCTTCCTCACCGGTCCGAGGTCGGTGGTGAAGTAGAGCACTCCGCGTACGGTGACCGGCTCGCCGATTCCGGCGCGTCCCGCTCCGGTCCCGCCGGCAGTGGCGATCGCGCGGGCCCAGAAACGGACTGGTTTCTGGCTCATCGGTTCGATGATTTCCTTGATGTAGATCGTGTCGCGTCGAAGTGTGTAAGAGCCCGTCCCCACCGATTCGACCTCGACTCGCTGCAGATTCAGCGCCTCGGAAGACTCGTTTGTGATCAGCATTTCGTACTGCACGCGGATCGGACCCGTCGGATACCCGACATCGCCCGGCCCGAAGGTCTGGCGGATATCGACCCGGGGCGGAATGATCGGGACTTTCGGCGATGAGGCACAGGCTGAAAGTACGGTCAGGGCGAGAAGCACCGCAAGTCTTCGCATGCGCCCATTCTCTCATTGAGCCTCGGCGCATGACCAGCCTTCACTGGCGCCTGCTTTGCTTTGCTGGAGTTCGATGCAACCGACCCAGCCAATCGACCGCCTCTCGCTCACGTTCGAACCGGACGCCCCGGTCTTGATGACGCAGAACTGGCATCACCTGCTCTTCCTGCACTGGAAAGTGCCCGTGGCGGAACTGCAGGCGCTAGTTCCTCCCGGGTTGACCATCGACACGTTCGATGGCAACGCCTATGTGGGGCTGGTTCCATTCACGGTCGATCATCTCCGTGCGAGTGTTGCTCCCGAGATCCCCGGGCTGTCGGCGTACCACGAGGTGAATGTCCGAACGTATGTGCATCGCAAGGGAGCCGATCCCGGAGTCTGGTTCTTCAGTCTCGACGCGTCGAGTGGTCCTGCCGCGATGGCGGCGCGGCTCCTGTATAAACTTGCGTACTACCGGAGTGAGATCGCCATGACCGTTTCGGCGGGTGGTTTTCCCACCATCCAGTTCGACGCCAGGCGCACGGATGAGCGATCTGCTTCGCCGGCCCACGCGCACCTGCTCTACCGAGGCGCCGAGGGACCTGTAGCGGTTCCGCATCCCGGCTCGCTGGAAGCGTTTCTCTTCGATCGCTATCTCCTCTATTCGGAGGACGAGCACCTGCTCTATCGCGCGCGCGTTCACCACGCCTCTCCGCGGGTCCAGCAGGCTGAGGTCGACGAACTGGACGAGACGATGATCTGGGCTGCTGGAGTGCGGCGCGGAGAAGGGATGCCCCTTCATCACTATGTCCGGTCGGTGGAGGACGTGAAGGTGTACGCACCCGAGCGTTGCTGATCGTTCACGGCCTTTTGAATCGCTTGTAAGGGTTGCTGTCGCCCGGCCTGTTAACATGGCGAGCTCGTTCTGAGGCTGAAATATTGTCCGAGAGCCCTGTAAAAGAGACGTCTGATGCCGGCCCGGATCTGAGGCTGCATGAGCCTGCCGAGAGGCTGCGGATGCAGAACCGCGTTCTGGTCGACCTGGCCCGCCGCAAGTCGATTCATGCCGGTGATCTCCCGCTGGCGTTGCGTGAGATCACCGAGGCGGTGGCGTCTACGCTGGACATCGATCGCGTCGGGGTCTGGTTCTACACGGACGACCGGAAGGCGATCGTCTGCGCCGACCTTTACGAGCGCAGCGCCGACCGGCATTCGGAGGGACTGCGCGAGGAGGCTGCCGACTTTCCGACTTACTTCAGGGCTTTGGAATCGGAACGGATCATTTCGGCACCGCAGGCGCGTACGGATCCACGCACCTCAGCGTTCAACGAACCGTACCTCCAGGTGTTCGGCGTTTCCTCGCTGCTGGACGCCCCGATCCGGCGTCTCGGGCAGATGGTAGGAATCGTCTGTCACGAGCAGGTTGGGCCCCCGCGGATCTGGACGGTCGAAGAAGAGTATTTCGCCAGCTCGGTCGCCGATCTCGTGGCCATGGCCATGGATGCCGCAGAACGCCGCGAGACCCAGGATTCACTCGCGTTCCGTTCCAATTTCGAGAAGCTGATCGCCACGATCTCCACTCATTTCATCAACCTCGTAGGTGACAGCATCGATGACGCAATCACCGAAGCGCTCGGGTCGGTCGGGCGATTCGTTGGCGCCGATACCTGCCACGTGATCATGCTCGATCCCGGGGGAACCACCGCGTCGATGAGCCATGAATGGAATGCGCCCGGTGTTCCCGCTCGCCGGGATGTCGTGAGAACGATGCCGCTGGCTTCGTTCCCATGGTGGGCGTCGAAACTGTTCGCACTCGAGAACATCTACGTGCGCTCACTCCGCGAACTGCCTTCCGAGGCGTCGGCTGAGCGGCAGCATCACGAGAACGTCGGAAACCACACCGTTCTCGCAGTTCCGATGCTGTTCAATCGGACGCTTCTCGGCTACATCGGATGCAATTCAACGAAAGAGAATGCGCAGTGGTCTGATGAGATCCCCGCGCTGCTGCGGCTGGTCGGTGAGATCTTCATCAGTGCCATCCAGCGGAATCGAGCCGAAGCGGAAATCCGGCAAAGCGAGCAGCGGCATCGCCTGCTGTTCGAACGCAATCTGGCCGGGGTCTATCGCAACACGGTTTCAGGAACGATGCTCGAGTGCAACGAGGCCCTGGCGCGGATGCTCGGCTTCTCGTCGCGCGAAGAGTTCATGAAGCTCCGTGTCGAAGAGCTCTACTTCGACCCGGAGCAGCGGGCGAGCTTCGTCAAGCGCGTCCGTCGCGAGCGGTCGGTCGCGAGTCTGGAAGTCTGTCTGCGCAAACGTGACGGCAATCCGGTCTGGTTGCTCGAGAGCGTGCACCTCACCGAAGACGACGGCGTCGAGATCCTGGAAGGGACGGTCATCGACATCACCGATCGAAAACACGCGGAGACGGCGCTGCGAGAGAGTGAATTGCGCTACCGCACGCTGATCGACCAGATGCGCGAGGGGGTCGTGCACATCGACGCCGATGGCGTCATCCGGTACGTCAACGATCGCTATTGCGAAATACTCGGATACGCGTGCGAGGAACTGGTCGGCCAGCGTGCGGAGATGCTGGTGACCACTGAGGAGGACCGCGAGATCTTCCGTTCCAAGTACGCCATCGGTACTGGTGGAACGTCTGATCACTACGAACTCCAGTTTCGGCGGAAGGACGGCCGGATCATCTGGGTCGACATTGGAAGTGCGCCGCTGATCGATGCGTCAGGCGCGGTGATCGGCACGATCGGCGTGCACAACGACGTAACCGAGCGACGGGCATCCGAAGCTGCGTTGCGGGAGAGTGAAGCGCTCTACCGGCTGATGGCGGAGAACTCCACTGACGTGATTTCCCGGACCACGGACGCGGGGGTGATTCTCTACGTGTCCGACGCCGTGCGCACTCTCCCCGGCTACGAACCGGAGGAACTGATCGGTAAGTCGATCCTCTCGTATATCCACGAGGATGATCACGAGGTGGTTCGCTACGCGACGCGGAACGTGCATGTGAGGCCGATGACGTTCGCTTACAAGGTGCGAAAGAAGTCGGGACAGATTCTCTGGTTCGAAACTACGTGTCGAGGCGTAGTGAATGCGTCAGGTGAGGCGCTGGATGAACTGGTCTCGGTGTCACGGGATGTCAGTGAGAGAAAAAGCGCCGAGGAACAGATCGAGCATCAGGCGTATCACGACGCGCTCACCGGGTTGCCGAATCGCCTGTTATTCCGCGACCGACTGACCGTCGCGCTGGCCTCGGCGCGGCGCCTGAAAAAGCCGCTGGCGGTGATGTTCCTCGACCTCGACCGGTTCAAGTACGTCAACGACACACTGGGACACAGCCTGGGCGACGAGTTGCTCAAGGTCGTCGCAGACCGGCTGCGGCTCGCGCTCAGGGAAGAGGATTCCATTGCCCGGATGGGCGGCGATGAGTTCACGGTGCTGCTGGCCGATCTGGGCACTGCGGATGATGCAGCCAAGATCGCCGTGAAACTGATCGAGGCCGTCGCGGAACCGATCCGTCTCGAGGGGAACGAGTTGTTCGTGACCGGCAGCATCGGCATCGCCTTGTTTCCGAGCGATGGCGACACCGCCGAAATGCTGATCAAGAATGCAGACCATGCGATGTACCGCGCTAAAGAGAGCGGGACGAATTCGTATCAGCTCTGCACTCCTTCAATGAACAGTCGTGCACTCGAACGCCTCTCGCTCGAGAACGCGATGCGATCGGCACTCAACCGCGGGGAGTTCGAGGTGTACTACCAGCCGCAACTCGCGGTGAAGTCGCGGAAGACCACCGGAATGGAGGCGCTGATCCGTTGGAATCGGCCCGGTCTAGGCCTGACGTCCCCGGCTACCTTCATTCCCATCGCCGAGGAAACGCGACTGATCGTGCCGATCGGTGAGTGGGTGCTCCATGAAGCGTGCCGCCAGGCCAGGGAATGGCAGGCCTCGCGCTTTCCCGGGATGCGCATCGCGGTCAATCTCTCTCCGCGCCAGTTCCAGCACGCAGACCTGCGACGCATGATCACCTCAGCGCTTGATGCATCGGGGCTCGATCCCGAATCCCTGGAGCTGGAGATTACCGAAACGACAGCGATGCAGAACACCGCGCGGACGATCGCCACACTGCGCGAACTGCGCGCTCTCGGAGTTCGCATCGCCATCGATGACTTCGGGACCGGCCACTCGTCCCTCAGTTACCTGCGCAACTTTCCGATCGATCGGGTCAAGATCGACCAGTCGTTCATCCACGAAGTGGAAGAGAGCCGGCGGGACCGCGCCATCGTGGCCGCGGTCATCGAGATGACGCGCGGACTCGACCTTTCCGTTACGGCCGAAGGGGTCGAGACCGAGGGCCAGTTCGAGTTCCTGGCGAGAGAAGGGTGCGACGAGGTGCAGGGATACCTGTTCGGAAAGCCCGTTCCCCCAGCCAGCTACGACTAGCGGCGAGTGAGAGTGGGAAACGGGACCTGTCTCGGGGTCGCTCCTCCCAACCACGTCATGCTGAGCCGGCGTAGCGCGGCGAAGCAACTCAAATCACGGCGCTGTTCCTTTTGCGCCACCCACCCGCTCCGTTGTTTCCGATCGTCGTATCTCGAGTTCCTTCGTCGCGCTACGCTGCGGCAGCGCTCCGCGCGGCTGCAGTTCCGCCGGCTTCCAAGAAACTCCCAGTGTTTATGCGGGTTAGCTGACCGAAGGCTCTCTCGCTCCGAGGGCACTTCGATCTTCCTTCTCCCCGCGGGAGAAGGTGGCGCCGCAGCGCCGGATGAGGGGTCACGCAAATGTAAATTGTCGACCCGAGATGCATGCGGAGACGGTGCAACGCGCGGTTAGCCTCTGTGACAATCCGAGGAATCTACTGCGGTTCGAATATACGCGAGGGATCCAACTTACGTTCGCGCCGCCCCCTCATCCGGCGCGCGGCGCCACCTTCTCCCGCGGGGAGAAGGGAAACAGCTTGCACGCGGCTCCTTCGAAACGACCGGCAACGCCGCAACTTCGCATCTCCCCTTCGAATGTGAATGGCGTAGTACGCGGAGCGAACCCATGCCATTGATGCCAGACGAGACCAGTTTCTTGTCCCCAGTCGTCGCGAATCGCGGTTCATTGGCTCAGGATGACGTGAGAGGAGCCCGCTCGCTCCTCAACATTCAGCATCCACCATTCAACATTTCGTTAGACTTCTCCCATGCGCCGTATCGTCGTTGCTGCTCTTCTCATCTTTGCTGCGTCGACGGCCTTTGCCGCTGACTCTCTGCGTGTTTCGAGTGCTGGTCCGGTTGGCGAGATCCAGCGTTCCGCCGAGGCGAACGAGATTCGGGTGGTCTTTTCGGAGCCGATGGCTGTGGTGGGCAGGGTTCCGAAGGATTTCGTCCCGCCCTGGTTCAGGATCGCGCCGTCGGTAGCAGGATCGTTTCGGTGGTCGGGAACGACCACGTTGATCTTCACGCCGCGCGCAACGCTCCCGTATGCGACGAAGTATGACGTGACGATCGATGCATCGGCGAAGTCGATCGCCGGGAACACGCTGGGCCGCGCGTACTCATTCTCCTTCACCACGCCTACGGTGAAGCTGCAGTGGGCCTCCTGGTACCGGAAGGAGCCGAAACCCGACAGCGCCATCGTGATCGGGCTGTTTTTCAACCAGCCCGTGGAGACCAGCGCGATCCTGCCGTTCCTGCAGATGCGCACGGTGCCTCGCGAGTTCAAGGAGCCGGTGCTCCCCGACAGCGGAATTGGCGAGCTGAAGAAAACCGACCCGCAGGCGACGCAGTTGTTCGAGGAGAAAAAGGCGAAGGCGAAAGCAGTGGCCGCGACAACCGGCGCGACCGTGTTTTCGTTCGTTCCCTCCACGTGGGACAAGACACGGATCACCCCGGCCCCGACTGTGGTAGTGGTCGAGTCCCGGCCCGGCATCCAGCCAGGAACCTCGATCCTCGTGACCATCGCACCGGGAGTCTCGAAGGGAAGCGGGCAGAGCGCCACTCCCCAGGAGTACACGATCGAGTTGAATCCGACCCTCTTCGTCGAGAGCTTGAGCTGCCTTGCGGAATGTGATCCTGAATCAGGGAACACACTCATGTTCCGGGCGGCGAACGGCATCCGTTTCGAGGATGCGAAGAAGGCCGTGACGGTCACCGACATCACGAACGCGTCGAAGCCGGTGACGCTCAAGCCCGACACTCACGATCGCGATTACGACTATCCATCGTCCGAATACACGCTCGACGAACTCGGCTACTCGCTGCGACCGTCGCGAAAGTATTTCGTTCGTGTCGATCCGAAGCTGAAGTCCGAGGATGGCCAGACGCTCGGCTACGCATGGGGTGCGGTGTTCGAGAACTGGCACAAGTCCGCATTCATCAGCTTCGGGGACGGACAGGGCGTCTGGGAGTCGGCGGGAGGGCCGCAGCTTCCGTTCTACGCTCGCAACTTCAGAAATGTGAAGCAGTGGTTTGCGCCGATTACGGTCGAACAGGCCATGCCGACGTTGCTGCGCCTGCAGGCGGAAGGATTTCGAGGGGCGCCGCCAGATTCGAAACCGGTCGATCGCAAGCTCGCACCCGCTGCAGACAAGATTCAGTCGTACGGCGTTGATGTCACTCCGGCGACCGGTGCCGACGGTTTCGGGCTGGCGTGGGTGGCGGTCCAGCCCGGCGCCCCGATTCCTCAGTCACGGGTCTACGACGAGGCCACCCGCTCTACCATCGTCCAGGTCACGAACCTCGGCATCAGCGCGAAGGACAGCCCGCTCAATACTCTCGTCATGGTCACGCGCCTCGATACGGGGTCGCCGGTCGCGGGAGCGAAAGTCTCCATCCGCACGCTCGACAACAAGGTTTTCTGGAGTGGAGCGACCGATGCGCACGGCCTCGCCGTGGCCTCGAGTACCGCACTTCGCAAGCGGGCCCCGCAGAAGGACGAGAAGGGGGAGGAGTCGGACGAATGGTGGCGCGCCCTCAATGACTTTCATTTCATCATCACGGCTGAAAAAGACGGCGACGTCGCCTACGTCGGCAGCGACTGGAACGAAGGAATCACGCCGTGGGAGCTGGAAACGAGCTTCGACCTGAGCGAGTCCGAACCGCTGCTTCGCGGAACGGTGTTCACCGATCGCGGTGTCTACAAGCCAGGCGAGGACGTCCACTTCAAGGCGGTGCTGCGCACCGATGCGCCGACCGGCATGAAGTTGCTCGGGGCGGGCACGAAGGCGGAGATCGTCATTCGCGACAGCCAGGACCGCGAGGTCGAGCGCCGCACGGTCGCGGTCAACGAGTGGAGCAGTGCGGAGTGGACCTGGAAAGTGCCGCAGGATGGAGCGCTCGGGAACTACTCGATCATGGGCAGCGCGGTGGGGCAGCGCCTTCGCGTCTACGGCGACTTCCTGGTCGCCGCATATCGCCGTCCCGAATTCCGCGTCGACGTAAACCTCGGCGCAGCCACCACAGTTGCTGGAACGAAGCTCGATGGGAAGGTAACGGCGCGCTATCTGTCGGGTGGAGCGATGTCCGGTCGGGCCGTGTCGTGGGCGTATACGAAGAGTTCACTGTTCGGCGTTCCGGCGAAGATCGTCGACCGATGGCCGGAAGATCGCTACACGTTCCTCGGCTGGGAGGAAGGACGGACCAGCAGTCCCGTCGCGGTTTCATCGGGCGAGGGGAAGCTGAACGCCCGAGGGGAACTGCCGCTGAAACTCGAGACTGACGCTGCGGCAGGCTGGCCGTACGAATACCGACTCGAGGGCGATGTGGCCGACGTATCGCGGCAGAAGATCGCGAATCGCACCGCGTTCCGCGTCGATCCCGCGCCGTGGTACATCGGCGTGAAGACGCCGTCGTACTTTACCGATACGAAAGAGGGCGTGAAGACCGAGATCATCGCGGCCGGACTGGATGGGCTGGCCGTTCCGGGCGTCACGATCACCGTCGATCTCAAGAAGTTCCAGTGGGTCAGCGCCCGCCAGGCCGAGGGCAGCGGGTTCTACGAATGGGAATCGGAGCGCAAGGAAATCGACATCGAGTCGAAGTCGATCACCTCAGCGAATGAACCGGTACCCGTGACGATGAACCTGAAGGAAGGAGGCGAATACCAGCTCATCGCCACGGCAAAGGATTCGGGTGGCCGCTTCACCACGACGCGGGTCTGGTTCTACGCTGTGGGCGAAGGCTACACGGCGTGGCAACGCTACGATCACAACAGGATCACGCTGGTCCCGGAGAAGAAGAACTACAAGCCGGGTGAGACGGCCCGCGTGATGATCCAGTCGCCATGGGAGCGGGCAACCGCGCTGCTCACCACGGAGCGTGAAGGAGTGCGCACCTGGAAGCAGTTCGAACTCACTTCCACGCAGCAGACCGTCAGTGTTCCGATTACGGAAGCGGACATTCCGAACGTGTTCGTGTCCGTGCTGCTGGTGAAGGGACGGACGAAACAGGAAGTCGGGTCCGATGGCAGCGACCCCGGCAAGCCGGCGTTCCGGCTCGGCTACATCGAGTTGAAGGTCGACGATCTGGCGAAGCGGCTGAAGGTCACGGTCAAGGCGAATCGTGAAGAGTTCCGGCCGGCGACCAAAGCGAAGATCGACGTGAACGTTCGCGACGCTGCGGGGAAGGGAACGTCGTCGGAAGTCACGCTTTGGGCGGTCGACTACGGAGTGCTTTCGCTGACCGGCTACCGCACTCCTGACGTGCTCGATTCGATCTACCTGACCAAGTCGCTGCAGGTGGTGAACGCAGATTCGCGCCAGCGCATCATCAGCCGGCGCGTGCTCACGCCGAAGGGCGCTTCCGATGGTGGTGGCGGCGGAAAGGATCCTGGGGCAGGCGCGCTTCGCAAGGACTTCCGCGTCCTCGCGTTCTGGCTGGGATCCATCGTCACAGACGCGAAAGGAAACGCGAAGACGGAAATCACGCTTCCGGAATCGCTGACCACGTATCGCATCATGGCCGTGGCTGGCGACAAAGCTTCGCGATTCGGCTGGGGCCAGAACGAGATCAAGGTCAACAAGCCGCTGATGATCAGCGCTGCTTTCCCTCGTTTCATGGCGGTCGGTGACAAGGCCTACTTCGGCGCGGTCGTGCGCAACCAGCTCAAGAAAGGCGGACCGGCCACCATTACGATCCGCAGTCTCGACCCTGGCATCATCGAGTTCGGCGGCTCGCCCGAATCAAAGGTCGAGATCACGCCGGGCTCCGCGAATGAGGTTCGCTTCGACGCAATGGCCAGGTCAGCTGGATCGGCGCGCATCCAGGTTCGTGTCAGCGGCCTCGGCGAGAACGATGCATTCGAGGAGACCATCCCCGTTCGCGTGCTGACGACTCCGGAGACGACCGCCGCGTACGGTGAGGCCAGGCCTCAGGCGAAAGAGACGCTCGAACTTCCCGCGGGGGTCGTTCCCGGCTACGGCGGGTTGCGCTTCGAACTCGCATCGACCGCGATGGTCGGACTCGGGGAGGGCGCCCGTTATCTGGTGGAGTATCCGTATGGGTGTGCAGAGCAGAGAGCATCGGGCGCACTGGCGCTGATGCTCTCGGGTGAACTGGGAGGAGCGTTCAATCTCAGCGGGATCGATCCGTCGAAGTCGAAGCAGGTCACGCAGTCGACGATCGAGCAGCTGCGCACCTACCAGTGCGGGTCTGGCGGATTCTCGTTCTGGCCGGGCGAGTGTGCGAGCGTCTCGCCTTATCTCACCGCCTGGGTTCTGCACGTCCTGCAGACGGGAAAGAAACTCGGGTATCGCGTCGATGCCGACATGCTCGGGCGCGGCTACTTGTATCTCGAGACGAGTCTCACCGACAAGCGGCCGACGAATGAAGCGTACATGCCGGCCTACACATCCTGGCAGTCGTTCGCGGTGATGGTGCTGGCTCAGGGCGGCCGCAATGTCGACTCTCACATCAACCGGCTCATCGCCTTCGCGGACAAGATGCCGGTCTTCGCGCTGGCGCATCTGTCGGATGCGCTCGTGGCTGCGGGTGACAGGAGCGCGCGAGGTGCCGAACTGCGGCGCAGGATGATCAACACGATCCTGCCTGAGGGTGGCTTCGCGCATGTCGAGGAATTGAGCGATCCCTATCTGCTCTGGTACTGGAACTCGAACATTCGCTCGACGGCGATCGTCCTGGGTGCGCTGGTGCGGCGGGGCGAAGACGAGGAGATCGTCAAGCGCGTGGTGCGATGGCTCATGAAAGTCCGGAAGGATGGACGCTGGGGCAACACGCAGGAGAATGCGTGGGCGATGGATTCGCTCGTCGACTATTACCGCAAGTACGAAGCGGAGGTTCCCGACTTTACGGGCGTCGTGACTCTCGGCACTGAGATCGTGTCGAAGGAATCATTCAAGGGCCGGTCGACCGTGATGAAGACGCGAGAGCTTCCGATGGCGCAGGTCCTGGCGAAGGGAACAGCGACCACGCTGCCGGTGCTCTTCGACCGGCAGGGGACCGGTACGCTCTTCTACATGATGCGGCTTCGTTACGCGATCGAGGCCTCGAAGCTCGAGGCGCTCGACCAGGGATTCCGCGTCACGCGCCGGTACAACATCCAGGGCTCGAAGGATCAGACCACGACGTTCGGTCCCGGTGCATTGATCGAAGTCACGCTCACGATCCGCAACACGAAAGAGCGGCGTTTCGTCGCCTTGACCGATCCGATTCCCGCAGGCACGGAACCGGTCGAGACCTGGTTCGCAACCACAGCGCGTGAGCTGGTCGAAGGGGGAGAGACTCAGCCCGGCGTCGGGTCGAGCTGGTTCGACTGGTGGTCGCGAGCCGGCTTCGATCACATCGAGAAGCACGATGATCGGGTCAACCTGTTTGCGACGAGGATGGCGGAAGGATCTCACACGTTCACGTACCTCCTGCGGGCCACCACGGCCGGAACGTTCGTGACGGCGCCTACGTACGTCGAAGAGATGTACGAGCCCGAGGTGTTCGGGCGCACCGCATCGACGATCGTCGAGGTCAATCGATGAGGAGCATCACGTGATTGAAGATGCGGCACCCGCGAGGTCGCCGCGGAAACAGATCATGAAGCTGACGGCAGTCGCGACGGGTGTCGCGGCTGCCGTGGTCTCGTTCTGGATCGCGTTCGGTCCGGTGCCGCGCGATCTCCTCTCACCGGACGCGCACACCTCACTGAGCGTCACCGATCGCAACGGCGTGATTCTGTACGAGACCCTGTCGCGGCATGGGGAGCGGGGAGAGTGGCTCGACGCTTCTGCGTTGCCCGCAGGAATCGCGAATGCCACGGTGGCAGCCGAGGATCGGCGCTTCTATCGTCACTGCGGGGTCGATCCCTTTGCGGTCGCGCGGGCTGCGTGGCGCAACTTGCGGGCGGCGCGGGTGGTCGAAGGAGGATCGACGATCAGCCAGCAGGTCGCGAAGCTGATCCTCGACGAACGCGAAGGTCGCGGGACCCGCTCGCTGATTCGCAAGGCGCGTGAATCGGTGCTGGCGATCCGGTTGGAGCGCAAGACGGGCAAGCGTGAACTGCTGGCGCTGTATCTCAACCTGGCTCCCTACGGGAACCGGATTCGGGGCGCCGCGCGTGCGAGCCGCACCTACTTCGGTGTCGATCCTGGCGAGTTGACCGATGCGCAGGCAGCATTCCTCGCGTCGCTGCCGCAGCGACCCGGCGCGTTCAATCCGCTGCGCGATCCTGGCGCGGCAGCTGGCCGGCAGCAGGAGATTCTCCGGCGAATGCGGAACGAAGGAATGCTGGATGAGGCGAGGTTTCGAACTGCCAGGAACGAACGGCTGTCGTTCCGATCGGGCTCGAATCCAGTCGTGGCGCAACATTTCGTCGAGCATGTGCTCGGCTCCCTGTCCGAATCGAAGCAGTCACAGAATCAGGTGATACGAACGACACTCGACGCATCGCTGCAGCGTGCGGTCGCAGGAATCATCGCAGCGCAGCGGCCCTCACTTCTCCGCCACGGCGCACATAGCGTGGCGGTGGCCGTCCTCGACAATGCCACCGGCGAGTGGCTGGCTTGGGAAGGCTCGGGCGACTACTTCGGCGCGACCTTTGGCGGCGCGATCGACGGAGTGACGGCACTGCGGCAGCCCGGTTCGGCTCTCAAGCCATTCACTTACGCAACGGCGTTCGAACAGGGAAACTCTCCCGCCACGATTCTTCCCGACATCCCCTCGAACTTTCCGACCGGCGACGAGGGCATCGTCTACACACCTCGCAACTACGACGGACGATTCCGCGGACCGTTGTCCGCACGCGATGCGCTGGCCAGTTCGCAGAACGTGCCGGCGGTGGCGATGCTGTCCCGGGTTGGACCTCCCGCGCTGTTGCGCATGCTCCGGCAGTCGGGGTTCGACTCCCTCGACCATACCGCCGGCTACTACGGCCTGGGGCTGACGCTGGGTGATGCCGAGGTGACGCTGGCGAGGTTGATCGGGGCGTATGCGGCGTTCGCCAGGGGAGGCGTGTGGATCGCCCCGGTGATGCAGACCGGAGTGCGGACGGAATTGCGGGAACGTCGCATCATGTCGCAACGGACCGCGTTCTGGATCTCAGACATCCTTTCCGACGATCGTGCGCGCGAGTACGCGTTCGGTGAAGGGAGCACTCTCGAATTTCCATTCACGGTTGCGGTGAAGACGGGAACGTCGCAGGCCTACCGCGACAACTGGACGGTTGGTTTCACCCGCGATGTCACGGTCGGCGTCTGGGTCGGAAACTTCGATCGCAGCGAGTTGCGCAATTCGAGCGGTGTGACCGGCGCCGCGCCCATCTTCCGGGCGGTCATGCTCGAAGCGTCGAAGCGGGCGCACGGCTCGCTGCCGATCGGAGACGACGATGCAATCGTCGCGGCACCGTCGAGTGTGGAGCGTGTCGAAGTCTGTGCGCTTTCGGGGTCGCGCCCGTCGCTCTCCTGTCCTTCACGACGGACCGAGTGGCTGCCGGTGGATCAGGCGCCTGAATTCTGTTCGTGGCATCACGATGGGTGGACCGATTGGCCGCCGGAGTATCGATCGTGGGCGAGGTCCGCGGGCCTGCTCGATCCTCCGCCCACCCGGGCAGGCGCAGTTCCGCTCACTGCCCGGAACGATGGACGCGTCCGCGTCACGCATCCTCCCGACGGTGCCACGTTCCTGATCGATCCCACCCTGCGGAACGAGTTTCAGGCGCTGCGTCTCCGATCGACGGGACGCGGAAGCGTGACGTGGCGTGTCGACCGGCGTGTGGTTGGAGCGGTGCCTTCGGATCGCCATCTGGAATGGCCGCTCTCCCCGGGAAGGCACGAGATCAGCGCGACCGATGGATCGGGGCGGAGCGACCGCGTCGTCATCTGGGTGAAGTGATGCGGCACGGGCAGGGCCTCTGCCGGAATTTCTGTCTGGTGGCGTGACTTGGCAGACGGGTCGGCCGTCACATGGGAGCCGGCAAAACGCTGGAAGGATTGTGCGATGAAGAAACCTGTCATCGGAATTGGTTCCGATGTGCTCACCGAGGCCGGCGAGCGCGATCGCGCCACGATGTACCTGACGTACGTGGAAGCGGTGCGCCGGAGTGGTGCCCTGCCGGTGATCATTCCGCCGCAGGGCGAAAACGCCGGCGAATTGTTGCGTGCACTCGATGGTCTGCTGCTGGCCGGGGGAGGTGACTGCGACCCGGCAGAGTATGGGGAAGCAAAACATCCTTCGGTGGATCTGATGGATTCGCGCCGACAGAGCAATGACCTCGAGCTCGCGCGTGCTGCGCGTGAACAGGGCCTGCCCACGCTCGGGATCTGCCTGGGGATGCAGGTGCTGAACATCGCGGCCCGGGGAACATTGATCCAGGACATCGCCACGCAGCACGAGACCGGCATCCAGCATGTCAGCCTGCCTACGGATCGAGTCCGTCATTCCGTCCGGATCGATCCCGCATCGCATCTCGGCAGGATCGTCGGCACCTCCGAGATCGACGTGAACTCGTCGCATCATCAGGCGGTCAGGATCCTGGGGGAGGGGCTCGTCGCCACCGCCAGGGCCGCCGACGGAATCATCGAAGGGCTCGAAGATCCGGCGCATCCGTTCTACCTCGGGGTGCAGTGGCATCCGGAAGACATGACGGAGGAGTCTTCGGCAGCATCCATCTTCAAAGCGTTCATCGATGCAGCGCGCGCGCACCGTGCGACACAGAACGAAGCTGAATCGTCACCGCACGTTGCAGTCGCATCGGAATAGCCCCCGGAAAGGGGTCGTTGATCGCACCGGAGGGTTCCTCTTGAAACGATTTGCCACCGCAGCAGCATTCTTGATTCTCTTCGTTCCGCAGGCCTTCGCGAGCGGCACGTGGTTGAAGTCGATGACTGCTGCGCAGAAGGAAGCAAAGTCGAAGCAGCAGCTGATCTTCGTCGACCTCTACGCCGACTGGTGTGGCTGGTGCAAGCGCTTCGAACAGGAAGTCTTCCCCTCGCAGGTCTTTCAGAAGGAGTCGGACGACCTCGTCCTGCTGCGGCTGAACACGGAAGATCGCGGGGAGGGGACGAAGATTTCGCAGCAGTTTCAGGTGACCTCGCTCCCGACGTTCCTGCTGCTGACCCCTGAAGGAACGATCGCCGGAATCATCCGCGGCTACGCTCCGCCGGATCAATTCGCGAAGATGCTGAAAGAGACGCGCACCAAATACGACCTCTTCGTGAAGCGCGTCAAGAACGAGCAGAACCTCGGAAAGGACTACCAGTCGCGCCTAGACCTCGCTCGCGAGTTCACGGCGCGCCAGGCGTACCTGCAGAGCGAAACGCGCCTCAAAAAGCTGAGCGCTGAGCAGGGTGTCCCGGTCGCGATTCGCGATTCGGTTTATTACGAACTGGCGCTCGCGCAGACGCTTCAGAAGAAGTACGACGCCGCGATGAAGACGATCAGCACCCTCGGTACGATGCAGAAGAACGGCGAAGCCTTCGAGCGTTCGAGGTTGCTGGTCGGGCAGATCTACATGGAGCAGGGGAAGCTCGCCGAAGCCGCGACGGAGTTCCGCAACTTCAAGAAAAAGTTCCCCGAGTCACCGCTCATCCGAAATATTGACGCGGTTCTCCCCAGCCTCGAGCAGCAGCTCGCACCACGGAGATAAATTGCGTCTCAGCTTCAGTACAGCAATCGCGGTTTCCCTTCTCTCCATCACCACCGGGCTCGCGCAGCAGCCGGGGTTCGGTGCTCCCGATCCGGCGTCAGGAGCGAAAGTCACCCTGGACGGTTCGATCCAGAAAAAGACTGGAACACAGGTCGAGGGGACGGTCGTCGCGCATGTAGCAGAGGGATGGCATATCAATTCGGCCAAGCCTCTCGATGAGTTCGCGATCCCTACAGTACTGACGCTCGAAGGCGCACAGCTGAAGAACGCCCTCTACCCGCAGCACGAGGTCAGGGCATTCAGTTTCAGCGGCGGGCAGCAGATTGCGGTCTACGCCGGTGAGGTGGTGATCCCGTTCACTGCGACATTTGACGGCGCCGCTGGTTTCAGGGCGTCGCTCCGTTACCAGGCGTGCAACGACAGCGTCTGCCTGCCACCGAAGGATGCCGCAGTGCAGATCGACGCGACGAAACTCGGCGCGGCAATCGTTCCTGCGGCCGCGACGCCGTCCGCCGGATTCACGCCGCTGACGGCTGCGCCGAAAGGGGCCGCGGTTCCTGCAACGAGTGCCGATCGGCTTGCGGCCACGTTTGCGTCAAAGGGACTGCCGCTGACGCTACTCGTACTGTTCGTCCTCGGAATGGCGCTCAACCTGACGCCGTGCGTGTTTCCCCTGATCCCCATCACGCTCGGCTTCTTTGCGATGCAGAGTGACGGCCGCCGCTCGCGCCGTTTCGCTCTCTCGCTGATGTACGTCCTCGGCATCGTCATCATGTATTCGGCATTGGGCGTGCTGGCGTCGCTGGGCGGCAAGCTGTTCGGCGCCTGGCTTCAGCTCCCCGCGGTGCAGATTGGTTTCGCGCTGCTGATGCTCGTGCTGGCCTCCTCGATGTTTGGTGCCTTCGAGATCCAGGCGCCGCGGTTCATTGCAAACCGGTCGCAGGGACGTGCGGGTGGATTCGGCGCCCTGATGATGGGACTCATCGTCGGCATCGTGGCTGCGCCGTGTGTCGGTCCGGTGGTCATCTCACTCATTACGCTCGTTGCGCAACTCGCCGACCCCTGGCTCGGGTTCGCCATGTTCGCGTCTCTCGCCTTCGGTCTTGGCTTCCCGTACCTGGTCATGCTGAATGCGCTTCCGAAGCCTGGCGAGTGGATGCTGCAGGTCAAGAGAGCGATGGGCTTCGTGCTCGTTGCGATGGCCATCTACTTCCTGCGCCCGATGATCGGGGAGCGGTGGTTCGCGCTCGGTGTCGCTGGCAGCCTGCTGATCGGTGCGGCATTTCTCTTTCTGCAGAGAGGTACGCAGGGGCGGAACATGCGCCTGGCGATGGCTACGCTGCTGCTCGTCGGAGGGGTCTTCTTTGCCTGGCCCGACCCGCACGCGAAGTCGATGCTGAAGTGGGAGAAGTACGACGCGAAGGCGCTGACCGCCGCGAAGTCCGCGGGAAAACCGATCATCATCGACTTCTACGCTGACTGGTGCATCCCGTGTAAGGAACTCGACGCGAAGACGTTCAACGATCCGAAGGTTGCGGCAGAACTCGAGCGCTTCACGAGGATCAAGGCCGATCTCACGCGTGCCGAGGATGCGAAGACGAAGGCGCTGACGAAGGAATACGCCATTCTCGGGGTGCCGACGATCGTGATCATCGATGCATCTGGCCGCGAACTCACACAGTCGAGACTGACGGGATTCGAAGGACCGGAAGCCTTCCTGGAGCGGATTCGTCCCGTCCGATAGGAATGCACGGCGCTCCGCTACCTGGTGGAGGGAAGCCTGATCTCCGGATCGTCTTCCCGCCGTTTGTAGAGGATCGCCATCTTGCCGATCACGGCGGCGAGATCGGCGTCGACGGCCACGGCAAGCTGCTCTGCGAGCGTCTTCTTCGCATCGCCGGTCGCGTCAATGCGAACCTTGATCAACTCATGCGCGAGCAGGGACCGTTTCGTCTCTCCCGTGACGCCTTCGGTCACGCCGCCCTGTCCCACACGAACGACGGGGGTGAGCAGGTGAGCGAGACCTTTGAGATATTGCCGCTGTTTTGATGTCAATGCCATACGGGTGCAGCATATGGCAATTCGTGTGCAGGCGCCTCCAGGAGTTCGAGACGATGACTCGACCGGCTGCCGTGCGGAAGCGGGTGTGAGCATCCCGCTCGGCAACTCGAACTGGAGCCTCGTGCCTGCGGTCGAGATCGAACGACTGGAGACGGACAACGACTCCCTGCGGCTCGATACGAATCGCTTGATCCTGAATTTCATCTACCGGATGAGATAGCGCCAGACCTGGGCGCGGACGTCCAACGTCCGCGCCTGCTTACATTCCGGCGCCAGCGGTGACGGCACCACGGCCGGTCACGCGCAACTTCTGGCCGGGCCGCAATTTTGTCTTTACCGGCATGGCGTTGAGATCGGCGAGTTCATCGACCGACAGGCTGTGGCGGCGGGCAACCGAGTAGAGGGTGTCGCCCTTGCGGACTGCGTAGTAGAAACTGCGGTTCTCGTTCTCGCGCAGGCGGGAGCCGAGTTCCCGTGCGCGGACCGGGAGGTAAAGCGAATCGCCTCGGCGAACGGACGATGTGCTTCCGAGTCCGTTCATCGCGAGGATGGTCTCGGGCCTGGTGTCGAGGGCGCGGGCGAGTTCCCTGAGCGAATCGCCTTCACGGAGGGTGAACGAGCAGAGTTCGATCTCGGAGTCGTCGTGCTTCATCGTCGAGGCTTGCGCGAGGAGTTCCTCCGCGGCCTTGACTGGAACCTTCACCGAGCAGCGGCCGGGAGGCAGGATCGCGTGCCGCAGCGCCGGATTCAACTCGCGCAGCGTCGATTCCGGGATCCGCGCAACCTGGGCGAGGTACTTGAGCGAAACCGGGCCCTCGATGTCGATGCGCCTGGCCGGAATATCTTCCAGGGCGCCCAGCGTGAAGCCGTAAGTTTGCGGATCGCTGGCGATGAGCAGCGTGGCGTAGAACGTCGGTACGTACCCGCGAGTCTCTTTCGGAACCGCGCTCTGTTCCAGCAGTTCCCAGAAGGTCGTCGAGCCGGTCGCCGCGAGCGCGCGTTGCACCCGTCCGGGGCCGGCATTGTAGGCCGCCAGCACCAGCGACCAGTCGTTGAACTGGCGATACAGGTTCTTGAGGAACGTGGCCGCGGCGCGCGTCGAACGTTCCGGATCGGCGCGTTCGTCGACCCACCAGTCGACGCGCAGCCCGTACTCGCGTGCTGTGTCGGGCATGAACTGCCAGATTCCGTACGCGCCGGCGCGGGATGTGAGGGTCGGCATGTAGGCGCTTTCAATGACCGGGAGGTAGGCCAGACCTTTTGGCAGGTCCATCTCTTCCAGGACCGCATCGATCAGCTTCCGGTACTTTCCCGAGCGAAGCAGCGAGGTCTGGATGCTGTCGCGAAGGTCCGTCGAAAAATAATTCACAGCGCCGCGAATGGTGCGGTGTTCGGGAATCGGGATGGAAGCCGCGGCTTCGAGATCGACCTCTGGGGCGCTGGCGACCGGAGTCGTTTCACGCGCTGCGAGCTGCGAGTAGGCGGTTTCGAGCGCCTTGCGATATTCGGAGACATCCACCTGTGCAGCGGAAGGCAGGGACGACCCCACCGGGATCGTGACGCGAGGGGCGGGTGCGGTGGCGCAGGCTGTGAGACCCAGGGCTGCCGCTGACAGGATCAGGCCCTTCTTCATGATGCTCCCCCCTCTCTCCCACTGGCTTTGCACAGCCGGGAGGCGGTGCATCAAGCCGGATCGATCTTCAAGTTGACCGTGAATGTCTGGACATCCGAGGCATCGCCGACGTCGATCGAACGCTCCTCGGTCTGGATGACTCCGTGATCGTCCTCAAAGGATACCGTAACTTTAAGCGTTCTGGCGCGGCTCAGCAGGTCCGCCGGAACCGAAAGGTGAACGGACTTCTGGACATCCCGACGCGCCCTTGGCAAGGCGATGTCCGCTTCCTTCTTCACTGCGCGCGGCGTGGTGGCCTTCCGGCGCAGCGATTCCAGTTCAGCCATCACGTCGAGATTCGAGCGGACTTTCACGTGCTTGACCGGCGGGGGAGCCTTCGAGGCGGTCGCCACCTGAGGGATGATCAACTCCGGTTCGTTCTCGGTCTCAGCCTGTACGCCTTGTGCCTGACGGTTCTCGGTCGCCTCGGCGGCCTCGGGTGATGCAATGTCCGCCTGTGGGTGGAACTGGGTGTCCGGCAGATCCGGCGAGGTGTCGAAGATGCTGGACATGTCGCCAGAAGGCTCGTCCTCCGGTTCCGGTTCGGCTGCAAAGACGTCGGCGCCGGTATCGATGGTTGCCGCTGGAGCGGACTCTTCCGGCATTGTGGCTTCCGGCTCTGGTGGAGCGACTTCAGGTTGCGGTGGGGCGACGGTCTCGAGGACTGCCGGGATGGCTGGCTCGATTCCATCGGAGGCCGCGGCGGTTTCGGCGGGCTCCGGAATGCCAGCTTCCGGGGGAACAGGAACTGCGTGAACGGTGCGGCCTGGATCGACACTGTTCTCGTTGTTGACCTTGAACTGTGCAAAGTCGCTGATCGTCTTGCGGGGGATGGGGCGCACCGGTTCGTCAGTCGTCATCCGGCGTCGCAGGGTGCGGATCGTCAGCTTGGAGATCGTCTTCAGTGTCTCGAAGACGCCCACGCCGCTCGCCGCGATCGCCTCGACGTGGGAGAACTTGCGCTGCGGGTCGAGGATATCGAGCATCGCCTCGATGTCGGCGATGTTGGGAAGGTCGCGCTTGTTGAGTTGGATCACCAGCGGAACGTCGTCGACCGTCTGGTCGATCTCGCGGAGGTTCTCCTCGAGGTTACGGAAGCTGTCCCGGTTGGCTTCGAGCATCGCCTTCTGCGAATCGGCGACGAACACGATTCCGTCCGTCCCTTTCAGCACGAGCTTGCGGGTGGTGTTGTAGAACACCTGGCCGGGAACCGTGTAGAGCTGGAGGCGTGTCTTGAAACCGCCGATTACGCCGACATCGATCGGCAGCAGGTCGAAGAACAGCGTACGGTCGGTTTCCGTCTCGAGGCTGACCATCTCGCCGCGGCTCTGCGGAGCGGTCTTCTGGTAGATTTGATGAAGGTTGGTGGTCTTCCCGCAGAGCCCCGGACCGTAGTAAACGATCTTCGCAGCCATCTGCATCGTTGCGTAGTTGAAGAAGACCATTTCCGGAAAGGACTCCTGCTGGTGCGGCGGGCTGCCGATACTAGCATCCGCTATTCGTCGGTAGCAAGGTTCGATCCGGCGATGCGCTCGGCCAGAAGTCGATAGATCGCTTCGAGTTGCGGCTCAGAGGCGAGCGCGTCGATATGCGACTGCAACACGGCCCGATCGCCTCGCGCCGCCGGACCTGTGAAGCGTCGCGAATCGCGATTGCTGCTCCAGTTTCGCAGTGCGGAATCGGCAAGTGCCAGCAACTCGGACCGGCTGTTGTCGACGCCGGCCTGCGTCATCAGTTGTTCCGCGATGTCGATTACGGCCGCGACGTAGTTCGAGCCGAACACCGCAGCAGCGTGATAGAGCGGCTTCTGCGCCGCAGTGACCTCGGCGAATCGCGCACCTGCTGCCGCCACGATCAGCCGCGCTGTCTTCCGGTGTTCGCCCTCGAAGACCAGAAGCGCGCCTTCCAGGTCGGACGGAGCGCCGGTCTCGGGCAGCGCTCGAAGCGGATGGAGTGAGAAGCCACCTTCCGGACTCGGCTTGGCGCCGCTCGCGTGAAACACGATTGCGGCCGTCGGCGGGATCGCGGAGATCACGGAATGCAGCGCGTCGTCGCTGACCGCAACGAGAAGGAGTTCGGAGTCGCGGGCGAGATCGGCCACGTCGAGCCTTGCAATGTCGAGCAGCCCCGCGATTCGACTGGAGGACTCTTCACGCAGCCAGACTCCGGTGAGGGGCCAGCCGATTCGTTTCCACGTCGAGCCGAACGCCCACGCCGCACGTCCGCCTCCAAGTATCCCGAGCCGCACGCTGCGAGCATACGACAACCGACGTGATCGGAGGCTCTCGAGTGGCCCGTGACGGTCTACTGCGCGGCGTCAGCGACCTGCACTCGGCCGCCGCGGCTTCGGTTGCGGTGGAGGAACTGGCGGTAACCCGAACGCTGCGGGTGCGAGCAGCCTGGCACCCGCGAGGGCGTCAACGATGCCATAGCCGTAGTTCGGATCCCATCCCCGGGCGCCGACATCGCGCGCCGAGAGCTTCAGTGCAGTCCGGATCTCTTCGGCCGTGGCGTCGGGAGCCAGGGACCAGAGCAGCGCCGCTGCAGCGGAAACGTGAGGGGCAGCCATCGAGGTGCCGCTCAGGAACGCGTAGTCTTCGTTGCGGAAGCTGACCAGTGCCTCGCTGTTGCTCGTCAGCAGACGATCGCCGGAATCCTTCGACATGGCCACGGTAAGGACCCACGGAAAGGCAACATCCTCAGGAAGCGGTGAGCAGTTGTTGCTCTCGTCGCAGTACGGAGGCAGCAGGGTCCAGTTAGGCCAGTCGGCACGCTCGTCGCTGACGATGATCAGGGCCCGCGCGCCGGCCAGTTGTGCATTCCGACCCTTGTCTCGAAAGTAAATCTCTCCACGACGGACGACGGCAATGTTCCCGCGCACGTCGGATGGAAAATCCTCCGGGCGGCCGAGACCACAGAAGACGTAGCGGCCCGTGATCTCGCCCTTTGGCGAACCGCCGAGGGCGACGGATTCGAGGAGCGTGCCGTCGTTGAGGCTGACGTCGGACACTGCGAAACTGCCGACCGGCACGGTCGAGAGCACGCCGACGCCGGGAGCTGCAATGACGAGACCGGTTCCGTAACTCGAGAATCGCGCTTTCGCCTCGAGCGAATCGATGGCGCCAGCGGAGATGATGGACGGATAGGCCGCCGGGTAGTTCACCTCCGGCATGCCGCTGTTTCCTGCCGCCGCGACGACCAGCACGCCTTCGGCGATCGCACGTGCGAACGATTCGCGATCGATGCTGGAGTCGTTCGCGGCGCCCAGGGACAGGCTCATGATCCAGTTGCCGCCGACCTCTTTTTTCTTTCTGAGGATCCAGTCGACACCCGCAGCGACGGTTTCGTCCGTGCCATTTCCCGACCGGTCGAGCACCTTGGCAATCCAGATGTTCACCTCTGGGGCGACGCCGACGACACCGATGCCATTGTCCGAACCGAAGATCGTTCCCGCCACGTGCGTGCCGTGCTTGTTGTCATCGTGAAACGATTCGGAAGAGGTGAAGCTGTTGTAGCCGCCCTTGATCCGGCCTTGCAGGTCGGGATGGCCTGCGTCGACTCCGGTGTCGATGATCGCGAGGTTGACTCCCCGGCCCTTCGTCACGGGCCACACCTGTGGCGCCCTCACCGTCTCGATGCCCCACGGCACGGTCTGGGAGTAAGCGTAGCGGCGTCCGCCGACGATCGGAAGCGCCTGTACGGCAACGTCAGTCGCAAAGACCGGCACCACCGGCTCGACGTATCGGACGTGAGGAGAGCGCCTGAGTTCCTCCACTTCGGACACGCTCAGGTCGGCCGCAAACGCATTGACCGACTCGAAGGTGCGCACGTCACGCTCCACGGCCTCTGCGCTGTCTTTGACGAAATGAAGCGGCGAGAGCCTGGCCGGTTGACGCGTGGCCACGATGTAACGCGCCGTTTCATCAGCTGAAATCGCGGTGGTGACGGAGAGAGCCAGAAGCAGGAGCATTCGTTTCATTGTGGTCGCCTTCACCGGTGGACGTCCGCCGGAACCAGCAATCTTACGCAAAACGGGCCCGATGCGAAGTGACAACCATGGTACAGGTCCGCGCGTCCCGGTCCTTCTTCGCACCGAACTTGCACAATGCGTCGAACTGAAAGGTATCCTCTGGACTGATGATGGTTCCCGTACGCCGCTCGATCGCGAGCACTCTCGTGTTTTCCCTCCTGATGTTGTTGACCCCCGTTGCGGCGGAAAGCGCCAGGCGGAAGATCACGAACAAGACGCTGAAGCGGTCGACGAAAGGTAAAGCCGCAGCGAAACCGGTCGCGAAGCTACCCGTCGTTCCCGCTGGCCCGGTGGGTGCCACGTTCGAAGCGCGGATCGATTCCCTCGTGAATGGTCCGGTGGCGCGCAGCGCTGACACCGGCATCCAGATCGTTGAGGTCGACAGCGGACGCATCGTCGCGCAGCGCAACCAGACCCTTTCGCTGGCCCCGGCCTCGAACATGAAACTGTTCACTACGGCGGCGGCCATCGACCTGCTCGGGCCGCAGTTTCAGGTGACGACGGGCGTCTTCATTCGCGGCACAATCGACCCGAGTGGCACTCTTGACGGCGACATCCGGTTCGTTGGACACGGCGATCCCACCATCGGAGGGCGGTTCCATGACGGCAAGGCCACGGCGGTCCTCCAGGAATGGGCCGCAGACCTCCGCAGCGCGGGAATCAAGACCGTGCGTGGCAACCTGATTTTCGAGTATGGCTACTTCGATACCGACTACATCCATCCCACCTGGCCGGTCGACCAACTGGTGAACTGGTACGAGGCGCCCGTGGCGGCCTTCTCGATGCAGGAAAACTGCGTGCAGGTGCGGGTGCTCCCGAGTCGCGGTGGAAGTTGCATCGTCCAGTTCGAGCCGCCGACCAGCTTCCTGCAACTCGAGAACAGCTGTGTCACGGGTCGCGGGCTGCCGTACATCACGCGGCATCGCGGATCGAACAGCATCATCGTGCGCGGTGGAGTGCCGGCACGATCGGGCGCGACCGAGGTGTTCGTCACGGTCGAGAACCCGGTGCACTACTTCGCCACGGTCACGAGCGAGACACTGCAGCGCAGCGGGATCACGCTTCAAGGACAGATGGTGCTGACCCCCAGAGACAATCGTACCGACTGGCGCGAGGTGTCGAAGCACGCTACGCCGATGAGCATCCTCGTCTACGTGATCAACAAGAAGAGCCAGAACCATTACGCCGAACAGGTCCTCAAGATCATCGGAGCCGAGAAGAAGCACGACGGCTCCTGGCAGTCGGGAAGCGGCGCAGTTTCCGAATGGCTTCACGAGAAGGCGCCGGCCGGCGCAGGAGATCTTCACCAGGTCGACGGATCGGGCATGTCGCGGAACAACCGCGCCTCGGCACGTTCGTTCGTGGAGCTACTCCGCTACATGTGGGGCACTTCGCATCGCGAAGATTTCCTCAGCTCACTTCCCTACTCAGGCGATCCCGACTCCAAGTTCGGACATCGCCTGCGCCAGCCGCCGTACGCCCGGCAGGTCTACGCGAAGACCGGCTACATTGCAGGCGTGATCGGACTCTCCGGCTACGTCCGCGGTGCCAGCGGAAAGGTCTACGCATTTTCCTTCCTCTTCAACCGCTACCGGGTCGGCGTCTACGCGATCTACAACCTGCAGGACGCCATGCTCAAGGAGATCATCCGGAGCGGGTGATCCTTCTCAGTTCAGGACGATCG
>JBKJVD010000091.1:0-5580 GCA_046590585.1 Thermoanaerobaculia bacterium
CGACCAGTTTCTTGAACTCCAGTCGCCGCGAAGCGTGGTTTATTGACTCAGGATGACGTCGAACGAGCGCGCTCCAACCGGAGCGCATGTCATGGCGCTGACGAACATCGGCCTGAAGCTTCGATGCAGCAGCTGCGAATCAATGATCACCAGGCGACGGCTTGTCGCGCAATTACCGTTCGCGCCTCTTCCGAAAGATCCGTGCGCGATCCTCGGACTTTCGGCAGGGCCAGGTAGTCGCGAAAGAACTGCGCGGGAGGGCGCGTGAAGAGATCGACAAAGTACGCGGGACCGTGGGCCGCCGCGAGGGCACGGGCCATCTCCATCCCGACGAAATAGAATCGGGAGTCGGCGTCGCCGGAGAACCCGGAATCGTAGGCTTCCTGCCAGCCGATCCTGCCGGCATCGAGACCGGTCAGCACGCGCTCGAAGCTCCGGAAGTTTTCCTCCATGCGCTCGGGAGTGGCATTGCGGAGATAGCGCCCGCGCCACATCGACACGTACGGACCGGAGCCGGCGGTCTCGCGGGCGTCGGCCACGAAGTTCGCTGTGCCTTCGAGCAGCGTCGCCATCAGCATCTGCTCGACCGGCGGCTTCGTTTCAATGCTGCTCGCATAGGCCGACGCCCGCGGAGAGCGCTGTGCGGAGGCCTTCTGCATGACGTGGTAGAGCTCGTGCGTCATGTTCTGCTCGACGCCGTCGGCGTCTCCCGATGCCTTGTCGATCGCCACGAAGAATGCCAGGCGCGGATCGTCGTCGAGGACGAAACCGTCTGACGATCCGCCCGCAACGTAGAACACCTCGATACTCACCGGCGCCTTCAGCGGAGAGTAACGCTCCAGCCGCGCGATCATGCGCGTTCGAATCTGATCTTCCCGTCCCTTCAGAGTCTGCATCAGAGAGCGGATCTCCGCTTCCCGGGCCACGATACCGTCGAGATTGAACGTGCTCGGCTCCGCCTTGCCGGCGAGCACGCTCGTCAGGTAGGGAACAAAGTCTTCGCGCTTCAGTTCCGGATCCCACACCAACGTCTTGCGGACGATCGCATCGATGCCGCGATTGGCGAGGAGCGTCTCGATCTCTCCCGGCGTGAGAGCCGACTTGTGGAGTGTGGCCAGCATCAGGCCGGCGGCAGAATCATCGAATGAAATCGCGATCGCGGGCCCCGTCACCGGTGTGGCGGAGGGCCCGTGCGCGCAGGACGTCAGAAGTGCAGCGACGATCGCGGTCAGGAGCGTGGCGACGGGCGTTCGAGTCTGCATTGTTTCTCCTGTGTGAGGCGGTTCAGGATACCTCGCGACGGGTCGGGTTCGCTGCGCGTGCATCTCCAACGTGGACTCCGCGTTCGATCGACTGAGTCCCCCGCTTCAGAAGAGGTCCGGCACGTGATGGAAGTTCTGCATCGCCGTGACGGTCTTCGGCGAGATCGCGCCGAGGAACCATGCGAGCGCTTCGATGGTGGCGGCCGGGATCGCGTAGCGCGTCACGAACTTAACCTCGACTTCATGACTGGTTCCTTCGCTGCGCGCATCGGGGAAGAGGTCGTAGACGGCGCGCTCGTTCGGGTTCACGACCGTGACGTGAATCCCCGATTCCTCGAACGCCGTGGCGAAGGTTTCCTTTCGATAGCCGTAGTGCGTGCAGGCCAGTGAGGCGATGACGGGAACAGTCGTGTCGTGCATCTTCTCGATTGCCGTGTTGACCCAGCTCCGGATCTCGACACCCGTCTTCGTTCCTTCGCGATCCTCGGAGATCGTATCGGCGAGCCCGGGACAGGCCTGGCTGATGATGCGCGAAGACTCGATGCCTCTCTCGATGAGCAGGCGCGGGTACGTGCCGGCGTCGATCGTCGTCTGCGTGCCGAAGATCGTCGCCACGCTTCGCGGATCAGCTTTGAGTTCGCTCAGCAATAGATCCACGCCGGTCTCGACGATCCCCTTCACCGGGATGGCCGCCTTCGCGACGTATGGCGTGTCGGGCATCAGGACCGAGAGCGTGTTGCATGCGATGTAAATGAAGTCCGGGGCGTAGCGATCGGTGACGTTGCGGAGAAAACGGTCGAACGTCGCGAGCTTCTCTTCCCGCGTCGACATCGAGTTGTAGCCGTAGTCGTTTGCCGGAGCTGCGTTCGCAAAGGTCAGCTTCACTGGTTCGCTGAAGCCATGCTCGCGCACGAACCGTTCGGCGCACGCCACGACCGACAGTCCCCCGACGCCCGAGTCCGTGATCAGGACGTGCATCGTCAGCCCTCGAGCTCGAAGCGGCCGGTCATCAGGTCGATCATGATCGGCACGTGCCGATCCTTGAGCGTGTACAGCGATGCGTCCTCGAGTTCCAGCGTCACCAGATTCAAACCGCGCTCGCTGGCCCACGTTCCCATCGAGCCGGGCGTCGGATAGCCGATCTCGGTGAGGAACGCGAGTCCGCTCCGGTCCGCCAGCTGCCGCCCGAGGTGCGAGGCGCCCGAGTCGTCGACGCAGGCCAGGGCGGAGTGGAGAGTGACCACGGCGCGCGGTTGCAATCGCTCGATGAGCGCAATCAGCGCGGCAGTCTCCGGCTCCGACGCCGGTTGCGTTCCGGTGGCCAGCGCGATGTCGCGCGCATCATTCGCGCGGCTCTTGTAGAAGACGGGATCGGCACTCCAGTTCGCCGTCGGAAAGTTACGATTGAGGTCGACACCGCGCGCGTTGCCACGCGTGCCGCGCAGCAACCCGTCCGGATTGCCGCAGAGAATCACGGCCGCCTGCAAGTCGTCCTTCGGCAGGCAGCGCAGCGCTTCCGACACCACCACTGTGGTCTCGTCTTCATCACCGTGAATGGAAGCGAGGATGAGAATTTGCGCGTTCCCCGACTCGGGAAGAAACACGCTCAGCGGGATGCCCTCGACTGAAGTTCCGTATTTGACGCTGACGTGGCGGATCTCGCCGCGATCGCGTCGCTCCACCAGTTGCTGCTCCGTTCCATGGTTCATGTGCATTCCCCGCGATCCGTTCGCATGCCACTATCCGCGCGGCCGGGCCGGCGCCGACAGGAGAAACTCCTTTGCAACTTCCGCCGCTGAGCGCTTGCGCCCATCGATTTCGAAGTTCAACCGGCGCATCGCCGGCTCGGTCAGGACGCCTTGAAGAGACGCAAGGGCAGCCCCTGCGGCCTGGCATTTTTTTGCCAGATCGGCGCGAGTGACGAGCACCGCGTCGTATGGGGGGAAGAAGCGGCGGTCGTCTTCCAGCACCACGAGGTCGAGCGATGCAATCAGGCCGTCGGTCGAGTTGCCGGCGATGAGATCGACCTTGCCCGCGGCCAGAGCGCGATACGTCAATCCGAGATCCATCGTGGCTGGAGCGACCGCGAACGTCAGGCTGTAATGCTTGAGGAGTCCGCTCCATCCGTCGGGACGTTCCACGAACTCGTATCCAAAGCCAGGACGGAATGTTGAGCCGGCACGGGAGAGATCAGAGATGCGGTGAAGGCCGAGGCGGTCAGCGTCGGCGCGACGCACGATCATGGCGAACGTGTTTTCGAAACCGAGCGCCGGTCCCCACAGCAGGCCGCGCTTCGCATACTCGACGCGTACGGCTTCATTCACGGCCGCGCGATCGCTGCTGGCCGGCTGATGAAGAATGGCGGTCAGCGCCGTGCCGGAGTATTCGGGATAGAGATCGAGCTGCCCCGAGCTGATGCCGCGATCGCAGACCAGCGTCCCGCCGAGATCGAGCTTGCGCTCGACGGAGCA
Source organism: Thermoanaerobaculia bacterium (assembly GCA_046590585.1). Classification (GTDB taxonomy): domain Bacteria; phylum Acidobacteriota; class Thermoanaerobaculia; order Gp7-AA8; family Gp7-AA8; genus JBKJVD01. The sequence goes on from JBKJVD010000091.1 coordinate 3,734, forward strand.
GCCGGAGCGCTCGAGTTGCTGCGCGACGATCTCGCCGAGGAGGACGGACTCGGTGAAGTTCTTCGAACCGATGATGATCGGATCCCTGCGGAAGCAGCTGAGGCTCAGCAGCAGAGCGATGACGGTCAGGCGTCGCATCGCCCCCATTCTTTCACGACGTGCCGAAACGTCGCGCAGCCATTCGTTCCAGGGACGCGAAGATCAGGTCCGCCGCGATCGCCAGGGCTGCCGCGGGCAGGGCACCAGCGAGGATCCGCCTGGTGTCCACCATCGCCACGCCGCGGAAAATCAAGGTGCCCAGACCTCCGCCACCCACCGCCGCACCGATCGTGGCGACGCCGATGGCGATGACTGTTGCGATGCGCAGACCCGCGAAGATGGAGGGAAGCGCCAGGGGAAGCTCGATCGCGAAGAGTCGCTGGCGATCGGTCATTCCCGAAACCGTCCCTGCTTCGCGGATGAGGGGATCGATGCTCTCGATCCCGACGACCGTGTTCCGCACGATCGGCAGCAGCGAGTAGAGGATGAGCGCGACGATGGCCGTGCGAATTCCGATTCCGCCGATCATCGGCAGGGGAATCAGAAGCCCGAACAGCGCCAGCGAGGGGATGGTCTGAATCATGTCGATCGCGCGGAGCACCACCCGTCCCGTCCGGGGATGACGCTGCACGGCCACTCCGATCGGAATGCCGGCGAGCGCCGCGAACAGGACCGCGATGGCCACGATCAACACGTGCTGGCCGGTGGCGCGAACGATCTCCTCAAACATCGGAAGGAATCCTTGCCGCGTCGAGAAAGCGGCGCACCAGTTCATCGTTCGAATGGAGAAACATCTCACGCGAACCATCAAACACAATCGCACCCGACTCAATCAGCACGATCCTCTTCGCCACCCGCAGCCCCTCGGCCACGTCATGGGTGACGAACAGCAGCGTCACGTCGCCCGCGTCGCGCAGGGCCACGAATGCGTCCTGCAGTTCTCTCCGCACGATGGGATCGAGTGCACTGAATGGCTCATCACAAAGAAGCAGCGGCGGACGCGCGATCATCGCGCGCGCGATCGCGACGCGCTGCTGTTCTCCGCCCGACAGCGAGCGTGGAAAGCGGGCGGCGAACTTCGCGAACGGCAGGTCGAGCTGCCCGAGGAGGGCACTCGCACGATCGTTTGTGACCTGCTCGTCCCAGCCGAGGAGGCGTGGGACCGTCGCTACGTTATCGAACACGGTGCGATGAGGAAACAGCGCCGGCGCCTGGAGGATCGTGCCGATTCGCCGGCGACGCTGCGGAAGATCGCCCTCACCGATCGCCAACCCGTCGACGAGCACGTTGCCGGTGGTAGCGGCAGAGAGTCCGTTGAGGAGGCGAAGCAGCGTCGTCTTCCCCGCGCCGCTCCGCCCGATCACCGCCACCGACTCACCCGGATCGATGGCGAGCGTCACCTCGCGCAGGATGGGCTGCCCGCTCGCAGAGAGCACGGACACACGATCGATGAGCACCGACGACGACATGCATCGACAGTATGCCGCGGTTGCCGGAGGGGGAGCGATTGGTGGAGCGCGAGGCGTCATCCTGAGCCATTGAACCGCGCTTCGCGGCGACTGAGGGTAAGAAACTGGTCTCGTGGGCATGAAAGGCTAGTCGTTCCGAAGGAGCCACGCGCAAGCTTTCTCCCTTCTCCCACGGGGAGAAGGAAGATAGGAGTGCCCTCGGAGCACGATCGCCTACGGTCCGTCAACCCGCATAAATACTGGGAGTTTCTTAGAAGCCAGTGAACCGCGCTTCGCGGCGACTGAGGGTAAGAAACTGGTCTCGTGGGCATGAAAGGTTAGTCGTTCCGAAGGAGCCAC
>JBKJVD010000211.1:0-4648 GCA_046590585.1 Thermoanaerobaculia bacterium
CTTCGTGGCCGATCTTTACTCGAAGCCATGGCGGGACTGCGAAGCACGGGCCGCGGAGTTGATGCGCTATTTCGAGCTTGCCGACTGGGCGGGCGCCCGGATCGAGAATCTCTCACACGGCATGAAGCAGAAACTGGTGATCATCGCCGCCCTGGTGCATGACCCGACCGTTCTCGTCATCGATGAACCGATGGTCGGGCTCGACGCGCTCGCGCAGCGCCAGGTGAAACTTCTGTTCCGCCGGCTCGCGGCTGAAAAGAAGACCGTGCTGCTGACGACGCACACCATGACCGTCGCGGAAGCGGTCTGCGATCGCATCGCAATCATCCACCGCGGAAAAATCATCGCGCAGGGAACGACGGTGGAGTTGAAGGCGGCGGCCGGACAACCGGGCAGCCCGCTCGAAGATGTCTTCCTGGAGTTGACTTACGACGAGAGGTCGGGCGGAGAGCGGGAGGCGTGATCGAGCGGCTCGACGCACTGCGCTTACGCCTGAGGCAGGACGCGCTGGAGCGCGGCGTCAATGCTCGCGACGTCGACCTGCTGCTGGCCGACGCGCTGGGGCGTTCCGTGTCGTGGCTGTTCGCGCATGGTGAGGAACCGGTCGACGAGACGATCGTTCGCGCACGGCTCGATCGCCGTTTCTCAGGCGAGCCGATCCAGTACATCCGCGGAAGCACCGAGTTCTACTCGCGCGAGTTTCTGGTCGACGATCGCGCACTCATCCCGCGACCCGAGACGGAGTTGCTGGTCGAACAGGTCCTGCAGCATGCCCCCCGGGATGGCCGCGTCATCGACGTAGGAACCGGAAGCGGCTGCATCGCGATCTCGATCGAGCGGGAGAGGCCCGACCTGAGCGTCGTCTCCGTCGACATCTCGCTCGACGCGCTGGCACTGGCCACGCGAAATCGCATCCGTCTCGGGTCCCGGGTCGCGCTGCTTGCCTCGGATGTCCTCTCAGCAGTGCGCGGCGCATTCGACGTCGTGGTTTCGAACCCGCCGTACATTGCTTCGGGGACGCTCGAACACCTGGCGCTCGAGGTGCGCGGATACGAGCCGCGACTCGCCCTCACGCCAGGACCGCGGGGGACGGAAGTGATCGAGCGGCTGCTGGATCAGTCGCGGAAGCTCCTGGCTCCGGAAGGCCGCGTGATGATGGAGATCGGCTACGCGCAGGAAGCGGCCGTCCGAAAACTGTGCACGGTGCAGGGCTTCGAGGTCGAGCGAGTAGTCGCGGATCTCGCCGGCATCCCGCGGATCGTCGTGGTGCGCCTGTCTCCCTGAAGTGATTCACCTGCGCTCGCGGGCGATTCCATCGGGCAGATATGATTCCGGCATGTCAGACGCTCAGTGCCTTTTCTGCCGCATCGCCAGGGATGAGATTCCAGCGCGCAAGGTGTTCGAAGACGATCACGTCGTAGCCTTTCACGACGTCAACCCGCAGGCGCCCACGCATGTGCTCGTGATTCCCCGGCGCCATGTCGCGACTCTCGACGAACTCACCGAGGCGGACGCGAATGCGATCGGGATGACGATGGTGCGCATTGGCCAGATCGCCACAAAGTTGCAACTACCGGCCGACGGCTATCGGGTCGTCGTCAATACCGGTGCTGCGGCGGGTCAGACCGTGTTTCACATCCACTTCCACCTCCTGGCCGGCCGCGACCTCGGATGGCCGCCGGGGTGAGAGGAATGCAAGTGTTGAACGCTGAATGTTGAATGCTGAAGGGAGGCGCGGCGGGGTTTCAGTGGGTGGAAGAAACTGCCCTGTCATGCTCAGCCAATGAACCGCGCTGCGCGACGACTGGGGTGAGAAACTGGTCTCCGAGGTCGCTCCGCCCAATCACGTCATGCTGAGCCGGCGTAGCGCGGCGAAGCAACTCAAATCACGACCCTGTTCCTTTTGCGCCACCCGCCCGGTCCGTTGTTTTCGATCCTCGTATCTTGAGTTCCTTCGCCGCGCTACGCTGCGGCAGCGCTCCGCGCGGCTGCAGCTCCGCCGATTCAGGATGACGTGAGACGAGCCCGCTCGAACCGCTCAACGCCATCCTCGCTTCAACGGGCACCGCATCCTTCGCGGCTTCGCTTTGCAGCCTCATCTCGAGGGCGTTCAGAGCGTGATCGAAGTATCCGGGTTGAGGAAGGTCCTTCGCGCGAGGTCACCCTGCGACCAGCGGCGTGATCCAAGCCTCGGGGTACTCGAACAGCATTCCGTGTCCCGTGCCCGGAACGACGGTGAGGCGCGCGCCAGGGATTGCATTGGCAATGGCGTGCGAATGTTCGATCGGAAAGACGCGGTCGAACTCTGCCCCGATGACCAGCGTCTCAGCGCGGATGTCGCCGAGGCAGGGCGTGAGGTCGACCGTGTCGAGGACGCGGAGGATCGCTGCTGCGCCGGCGAAGAACTGAGATGGAAGACGCGTCAGGTGACGCAGTCGCTCTTCGAGGAACCCGGGGTGCGCCGCCAGCCACGCTTCGCTCCACGTCGACTCGAAGACGCGGCGGAACAATTCCACTCCGTCCCCCTCACCCGCAGCAGCTCGCTCGGCGATCTCCACGGCCTCTGCCGCATCGCGCCGCATGAATGCGACCGTGCGATCGGTGGAATTGATTACCGTTAGGCGCCTCACCCGTTCGGGCCTGGTCGCAGCGACGTGCATCCCCACCAGGCCTCCGAAAGAGACGCCGGCGAGATCAACCTGCTCGAGCTCGAGAGAGTCGAGCAGTTCGACGACGTCGCGCGCATGTTCTTCGAGCGAAGTCGCATACGGAGGCTTCGAGTGCAGCTGGCCGCTGAAGTCGCAACGGATGACTTTGCGACTCGCAGCGAGCATCGGCAGGAACGGATCCCACGCCGTAATGCTCATCAGCCCGCCGTTGAGCAGCAGGAGGGGCGCACCGTTACCGTCGACACGATGAGTCAGCATGAACCGGCGATGCTTGCAGTGTTCAGGCAGTAACGTCAAGGTCGGTCGGGGGTCAGGGAACAGGGGTTAGGGAAAACCAGGAACGCCTTCTCCTTACCTTCGGCGCTCCGATGCCATCATGATGTGTCGAAATAGGGCGGGTGCCCGGGCGAGATAGACATGGAGAAATGCCAATGCGAGTAATGGTGATCGTCAAAGCGAACAGTGAGTCCGAGGCGGGTCTGCCGCCGGACGAGCAACTGCTGACCGAGATGGGTCAGTTCAACGAAGAGCTGGTGAAGGCGGGGATCATGACGGCGGGCGAAGGGCTGCATCCGAGTTCGAAAGGCGCTCGCGTCAAGTTCTCTGGCGCCAACCGGACCGTGATCGACGGGCCGTTCGCCGAAACCCGGGAACTGGTCGCCGGGTTCTGGCTCTGGAAGGTCAAGTCGATGGACGAGGCGATCGAGTGGGTGAAGCGCAGTCCCAATCCGATGAAGTCCGACAGCGAGATCGAGATCCGCCCACTGATGGAGATGGACGACTTCGGCGCCGAGATGACTCCGGAGTTGAGGGAGCAGGAGGAACGGCTGCGCACGAAACTTGATTCGCAGTCGTAGTTGGGGCGTGAACGCCGTTCATGATTGCGGGCTACGCCTCGTTCGAGGACAACCCGCGCGCGCAGGAAATGATCGAGTCGGCGCGGATGAGACAGCTCCGGGCGTTGAGCCGCGTCCGGGAGTCCACGAGTGTTCACCGCGAACGCCGTGACAGAAAGTAAGCTGTCGGCGTGAGCCCGCAGTTCACCGTCATCCTCGCGCGCTGACTTTCGTCAGTTTCAAAGTCTGCGTCCGGAAGCAAATGGCGATGCCGGATCACGGCGCGGCGATGAGTGGCAGTGACCCAACACGTCGCCGCGGAGACGGTGGCGTTCAACCTTGACCGAGCACGAGCGAGCAAACGCATATGACACCAAAAAATACAATTTGTCTCTGGTTCGACAAAGACGCGGTTGGCGCGGCGCGCTTTTACGCAGCCACGTTTCCGAACAGTGAGGTGACGGCTGTTCACGAGGCCCCGGCTGACTTCCCGGGCGGGAAGAAGGGAGATGTGCTGACCGTCGAGTTCACGGTTCTCGGCATTCCCTGCCTCGGTCTCAATGGCGGCCCGGCATTCAAGCAGAGCGAGGCCTTTTCGTTCCAGATCGCGACGGACGATCAGGAAGAGACGGACCGCTACTGGAACGCGATCGTCAACAACGGAGGAGAGGAAAGCCAGTGCGGTTGGTGCAGGGATCGCTGGGGTCTCTCCTGGCAGATCACCCCACGCGCGTTGACCGACGCGATGGCGGCTGGTGGCGATGAGGCGAAGCGTGCCTTCGAAGCGATGATGACGATGACGAAGATCGACGTCGCCACCATCGAGACAGCGCGAAGGGGCTGAACGCTTGGCGAACACCTGACGCCCCACCCGATCCAGAAAGCAGAACTCTTCAGAGAGTGGAGATCGGCTGGGAGTCGGAGACGAAGTTCGAACCGCGATCCTTGCGCCCGTTTGCTGGTCGTCTCACTTGGCGTTTCGATCGTGTTCGGCGGCGATCCGCTGGCGCAGGAAGTGAACGTCGGTCGCGTCGCTGGGACGAATGGTCTGTTTTGTTTCAATCAGCAGTTCCATACGCGCGATCGGAATGGGAACGCCCTCGATGGCCGGATCTCGATTCCGCCGGCAGCAGCGCGTTCGTA
>JBKJVD010000253.1:0-3545 GCA_046590585.1 Thermoanaerobaculia bacterium
CCTCGGTGCCGTGGAGAATGGTGATCGGCAGCGGTGTGAGGGCGCGCAGCGTCTGCTCCATGTTCGAGCGCAGGACGACGTTCTGCAGCGTGCGATCGAATGATTCCCACCGATGAAGAACGGCATCGCGTGCGACGGCGGGCGGAACGTCCGGGTCGAGTCGCGGCGCAACGTTCGTGAGCAGTGGACGGAACGCGCAGACCAGGTCGCAACTGACCCTGGCCCAGAATTGCTGCACCGAAAACATCGCCGCCATCGGTGACATCTCCCTGATCCTGGACCTGGCTTCATCCTCGGAGCGGAACATCGGCGCATCGAGGACGATCAGCGCGGAAACTTCATCACGGTAGCGCCGTGCATACTCCGCCGCGAGGATCGCGCCCATCGAGTGGCCGACGATCGTGGAACGCCGTCCGTGGAGAATCGGCTGGAGCGTGCGATGAATGGCATCCAGATGCGCCGTAACGTCGTAAGGCGAATCCGCCGGCCATGGCGATTCTCCGAAGCCGAGGAGATCGACGATGATGACCTGGTTGTGCGCGGTGAGTCGCCGCACCTGCGGTTCCCAGTAGCGTCCCGATCCGCGGAATCCGTGCAGGAAAATTACCGGGGGACCTGAACCCGCAACGGTGACGTTCAACTGGTCACCGAGATTGCGCACGCGATGGTTGTGGGCCGCGCGCGTGCTGCGCGCGGCGATCTCCACGCCCGCCACGATCGCCGCCACGATTCCAACGGCCATTGCGATCCGTTTTGAACTCCGATGCTTTCTCGCTCCGGCCGGGCCTTTCATGAGTTCTCCGTGTTGCCGGGCACGCCGTCGCGCCAGTCATCGCGCTGGGGAAGCAGCGGCAGCACCTGGATGCGTGCGAATGAGACATCCCGAGGTTCGCGGTAGGCCGGTACTCCGATCCGGATCGTCTCATCCGGCACATCGAGGCGCATCGTTCCGTGCAGCCGGTCCCACACGGAGAGGAGACTCGACCAGTTGCTGTTCGTCTCCTCCCGCCGGTCCGAGTGATGGATGCCGTGCATCCGTGGAGTCACGATCAGGCCTGCCAGCAGCCTCTCGAACCGTCGCGGCACTCGCAGGTTGCCGTGGTGAAACAGGATCGAAGTGAACAGGATCGTCTGCCACAGCCACACAGAAAACGGTGAGGCGCCGATCACGACGATCTGCAGCGCGCGATAGAACACCGACAGCGTCAACTCTCCGAAATGAAACCGCAGTGCCGTCGAGGAGTCGAGGTCGAGGTCGATGTGGTGGGCCAGGTGAAACCGCCACAATAGCGGCATCCGGTGGCAGGCCCAGTGCCACCACCAGAGCGTGTAATCGAGCAGGATGATCGCCGCGATGACGTTCCAGGGACGGGACAGTTGCAGCCATCGCACGATGCCAAAGTCGTGACGCTCAGCCCACGTCGCCACGGGCACGAGCAGCGGAGCTTGAAGCAGCGTGAGGATGGCCAGCGACACTCCGCCGGTAGAAAGATTGCGGATCGTGTGTCGCAGTTTCGGTTCGACGCGCACGCCCAACGGACGCACGGCTTCCCCGAGCAGCATCAGCGCGAAGGCACCGATGATGACCAGAGGCGAGATCCAGAAAGGAACATCTGCTTTCATCCGACGACCTGCCCCCCGCCGGACACACTACTCCGGGCGATCATCGACGTCGGTGTTTTTCTGGATCGAACGGGGCATCGAATGGTGCGCGATCGGTTGCTCAGTCGTGAACCTCCGACGGTTGCAGCTCCTCGGCCCCCGGCAGGATGCCGACCAGGCGTGCAGGATCGTGGATGAGCACTGGCAGATGCTGGGGGCAGATGCGGATCGTGGAGCCGCGATATTCGAGAGAGAGAAGCGGCGTTATGTCGGAATCGCGCTCGCAGAGCAGACAGGCGGGTTTTTGCATGCGCCGAACGTACATCGAGCTCGCGTGCATCCGCCGGCACTTCGATCACTGCCTCGTGAGACGGCCATCACCGCGCTCCGGAGATCTCGAGGGTTCAGCTTGCGCGCGAATCCATGACCGGATGCGTATGCCTCGAGAAACGGTCGCCCGCGACTCGCTCACTCGCGACGTGCGCCGGGGATGCGGACGGTAAAGGTTGAGCCCTGATGTTCTCCCGGACTCTCCGCGGTCACGGACCCACCGTGCAGCTCCACGATGTGCTTGACGATTGCCAGGCCGACGCCGAGTCCACCGAAATGGTTGGGCGTTGCCTGGGCGTGGCGGTTGAACACGCGTGGAAGGAAGTCGGCCGGAATGCCCTCCCCGTCATCGCGCATGACCACCACTGCCTCGTCACCGTCCAGCGTAATGAATGTACTGACGGCCCCTCCGGCGGCGGTGAACTTGATCGCGTTGGAAAGCAGGTTGTCCAGCACCTGCCGCATCCGGATGCGGTCACCCGCCATCACTATGGAATGATCGACGTTCAAGGTCAGGGATGTGCCTTTTGCGATAGCGACGGGCCGGATCGCACTGACCGCTTCGTCCGCGACGAGGCTGAGATCGAGTTCCTCGATGGCCAGTTCGAACTTATTAACCATGATCCTGGAAACGTCCAGCAGGTCGTTCACCAGCCTGGCCTGAACCGCGGCGCTGGTGGCGATCGATCGCGCGGCCTCAGCGATCGTAGGAGGGTCAGGGTTGATGCCGAGAATCGCGGCCCAGCCGCTGATCGAAGTCATCGGAGTTCGCAAATCATGCGATACCTGCTCGAAGAAGGCATCCCTGGCGTCAAGTGCCGTAGTGGCCTCCTCGAACAGCAGGCCCACCTCGGCGGCGAGAGCCTGGGACTTGAGGTTCGCAATGACGAGATGCGCGTTTGCTTCACGAAGGTCGCGCATGACCACGTCCAGGTCTTTCCACGCCTGTGCTACCGCAGCCTCACGCTCGGCAAGAGTCCCGCTGGGAACGCCGGATGGTCCGGGCGTCGCCGGGCTTTCTGCGGTGGGTGGTTGACCTGTCTCCTGTTCTGGCATGGGCGGTCTAATCGGTTACGCGTTGCGGATTTCCGGTCAACAGCCCGTGGTAACCGGCGAGCGACTCGCCAATGACGATTCCATGATCGGCAACCGTGAACGTGTGCAGATCCCGGCTGTGGGCACTGCCTCGGACTTTCACGACTCCGATCATCGACTGCAGCTGCCCGTGCAGTTCGATGTACCGCTGCATGATGATCGCGTCGGTCAGGAATGCAGTTCCATGCGGACTGAAGCGAAGGTCGTCGTAGCTGTCTTCCAGTTCGGCGGTCATCATCATCGTGATTCCCATCCCGGTGAGGACGGCAACCATTCGGTAGAGCGACTCTCTGAAGTCTTCGCGAAATGTCGGCGCCAGCGCCAGTTCAAACCCGGAGAGCGAATCGATGACGAGACGACGAGCCTTGCGGCGACGAATCTCGGTCACGATTTCATGGAGAGTCTCGTCGAGAGAAAGATCGAGCGGACGCAGCTGGATGATTCCGATCTTCTCCTGATGGACCATCTGATCGAACTCGGGCCCGCCCGGCGCAGCTTCCGAGTAAACACTCGGTCGC
>JBKJVD010000113.1:0-3370 GCA_046590585.1 Thermoanaerobaculia bacterium
GCGCTGTTCCTTTTTGCGCCACCCGCCCGCTCCGCTGTTTCCGATCCTCGTATCTCGAGTTCCTTCGCCGCGCTACGCTGCGGCAGCGCTCCGCGCGGCTGCAGTTCCGCCGACTTCCAAGAAACTCCCAGTATTTATGCGGGTTTCGTCACGGTTCCGCGCAGCGCGTCGTCCCCCCTCTCCCGGCCAGCTTCATCGGCGGGGAGAGGGTGGCCCGCAGGCCGGGTGAGGGCGACTTCTCGCCATGCGGGTTGACGCGACAGCGCTGCGATCGCGCGTCGTGTTCGCGCGTTTACGCAGCCCCTCGCAAAAATTCGCTGGCGGTACGCGCCCTCACCCGGCCTCACGGCCACCCTCTCCCAGCAAAGAAGCCTGCTGGGAGAGGGGGAACCTGGGCAACTCAGGCGCGCTACCGCGCCAAGGTTTCTTGCCTTCAGTCGCCGCGAAACGCGGTTCCGTGGCTCAAGCGAGACCGAGGCAGAGGATGCGATTTAATCGTTCGGGGTCATCCGAAGATGTCGCGTCGCGTGAAGAGGAGAAACGCCACGATCGTCGCGCCGAGACCCCACACGCCGAGGAGCGCGATGCAGAAGGTCATCGACATCCCGTCGTAAGGGGGCGCCTGTCCGCTGTAGTAGTCGGCGAGGGGAAGGGCGCTGACGAACAGGTACTTGCCGGCCGTCCAGTCGGGACTGATTCTCGTGAGGATGGTGCCGCCGATCAGCGAGGCGAGCATCGTTCCGATTGCGGCAGCGCTGGAGCGGAAGATGACCGACAACAGCAGCGCGATTGCGGATACGGTCATCAGGGCGTACCACTCGAGGCCGTAGGCGATCAGCGCATCCTTCCAGAGCGGAAGCTGACGCACCGTCGCAAATCGCAGCGTGTCGCCGGAGAAACTGAAGCCGTTGAACATCGGCAGGTCCCAGCCGCGCGCCGGAATGACCGGCGCCGAGACGAGGAAGGCGATGAATCCTCCTGCCAGAAGGGTGATCGTGGCGAACATGCAGAGCGTCACGAGTTTCGAGGCCAGAATCTTCCATCGTCGTACAGGTCTCGTCAGCAGCAGCTTGTCGGTCCCCTCGGAGGTCTCGGCGGAGACGATGTCGCTTCCGAGGACCGCGACGAGCAGCGGGAGCAGGAGGAAGCCCGCAACGTTCGCAAATGTCCGCACGACCAGCGGGGCCGTCGGCTTTTCCGGATTGATGTCGCGATCGAGATAGAACTGCAGCCGCTTGATCTCCGCCTTCATCGACCGCGCCCACGATTCATTCGCGCGATTGCGGCGCAGGTAGTTTTCCGAACGGGCGATTCGTTCCTGCAACTCCGCGCGCCAGTTCTCATTCGCCGACTGCTGCATCTTGCGGTACTGCGAATACGAGACGAGCGTCATGATCACGAACAGGATGGCGAGCACGATCGTGAATCGCCGCCGGCGAAGCAGCTTGAGGGTTTCGTTTTCGACCAGCGCGAGAAACATCCGGCGACCTTATCAGTTTTCGCGAAACCCGCTGACGGGGAAGGATGGGCTGAATCGTGTTCGGCGAGTCAGGTGACTGACTCGCCGCCTGTTGCCTCGAGGAACATCTCCTCGAGCGTGTGAACGCGCATGGCGGCGCGGAAGACTTCGACTCCTGATTCGACGAGCAGGCGCACCACGGGTGGTGACTGCTGCTCGTCGATCGGCAGCAGCAGTTGATCCTCCGCTTCGGTGACTTCGTATCCACGCCCTCGAAGCAATCCGGCAGCGCGCGTCGTGTCACTCACGCGAAGTTCCAGCGTCTTCTGGCTGGAGATCAGTTCGTCGACCGTCCCGACCTTGAGAATACGGCCCTTGTGAATGATGGCCACGCGATCGCAGAGCAGTTCCACTTCACCCAGCAGGTGGCTGGAAACGAAAACAGTCAGCCCCTCGGTCGCTGCGAGATTGCGGAGCAGTTCCCGGATCTCGCGGATGCCGGCCGGGTCGAGCCCGTTCGCCGGCTCATCGAGGATGAGCACCTTCGGATGTCCCAGTAATGCCTGGGCGATGCCGAGCCGCTGGCGCATTCCGAGTGAATAGGTGCCGACGCGATCGCTGAGCCGGTGCGCCAGCCCGACCAGGCCGCCGACGCGTTCGATCTCGTCGAAGGAAACGCTCAGCATGCGGGCGAAGTGCTCGAGGTTCTCGCGGCCCGTCATGAACCGGTAGAGATCGGGATTCTCGACGATGCATCCGATGCATCGCAGCGCTTCTTCATGCTGATGGCGGATGTCGTTCCCGCAGATCGTCACAGTGCCGGACGTCGGCCGGATCAGGCCAACCAGCATGCGGATCGTGGTCGTCTTGCCCGCGCCATTCGGCCCGAGAAATCCGAAGACCTCGCCCGGCTCGAGCGAAAACGAAACGTTGTCGACGATCGTCCGGTCACCGATGACTTTGGTCAGGTTCTTTGCAATGAGTGAAGGCATGAGTGCGTGTGTTGACGACGGAGGGCCCGCGTCACAGTCCGTCCGCGATTCGTCGCGCGATGAGTGAGTAGGCTTCGCCGCTGGGGTGGAACCGATCGAGGGAGAGGCGATCGCGATGAGAGAAGAGGTCGGCGGTCTGGACGACGGTGAAGTTCGGATCGCCGGCGAAGCGCTCCATCACGCGGCTGTTCCAGCGGGTCACGAGCGGGGAGAGGACGTTGCCCATCGGGGAACCGCGAAAAGGATTGTAAAGGCCGACGATGAAAATCCGGGCCGCGGAGTTCTGCTTCCGGACGATCTCGACGATGTCTGAAACGTGACCCAGCACGGTGTTCATCACCGCCTCAGGGTCGGGCGGCGCGTTCTGCCAGTTGTTGTCGCCCCAGAGATCGTTGCCACCAATGGAAATCACGACGACATTCGACTCGCTGAGGATGCGCTTCACATTGTCGGACTGGAGTTGTCGGAGCAGGTCAGCGGTGCGAGCCCCGTTGATCGCGAGATTCGTCGTCTTCTGCGCGCCGGTGTTGCGTCGTTTCAATTCCTCATCGAGCCGGCCGCCGATTCCGAGTCCCGTTTCGTCGCCAGTTCCGCGGGCCAGCGAATCGCCGAGGATCACCGGCGCAATCCGCTTCGGCGGCGCCACACGCCCGACGTTCTTCGGGGCGAAGTCTACCGGCACGCCGGTGTTGCCGGTCACGAACGAAGTGAAACCAGTCCCGAAAATCGCGACGCCGGTCAGGGCGAAGACAACCGGGATGATCCAGAAGAGAAGGCGACGCATGGCGTAAGGATAGATCAGCTGTTGGCTGTTGGCTTTTGGCTGTTGGGGAAAGGCTGGCTGTTGGCTCTTGGCTGTTGGGAAAAGCAAGCTGTTGGAAAAGGCGAATGCCAAGAAGCCCGCACAATCTGCAGGGGC
>JBKJVD010000212.1:0-13479 GCA_046590585.1 Thermoanaerobaculia bacterium
ATCGTTCCCATCACGACGCCTTCGCGGGTCCGCATCTCCGTCGGCTGATCCTCCGCCGTCGGCAGCGGCTCGTCGAGGCCGCTCATCTTCGCGAGCCCGAAGTCGAGAACCTTGACCCGCTCGGCCTTGGTCGGCATGACGTTCGCGGGCTTGAGGTCTCGATGAACGATCCCCTTGTCGTGGGCCGCCACCAACGCATCGGCGACACCGGCGGCGATGTCGAGCAGTCGCGGGACCGCCATGCCGGTCGCGGGAATGAGCTTGTTGAGAGGCTCGCCCTCCACCAGTTCCATCGTGATGAAGTGAACACCGTCCGCCTCTTCGACCGAGTAGATCGTCACGACATGCGGGTCATTCAGCGCAGCGACCGCGCGCGCCTCGCGCTGGAAACGTTCGAGCCGCTCACGGCTCGTGGCCATCTCGGGCGGGAGCACCTTGAGGGCGACGTCACGATGGAGCCTCGTGTCGGTGGCGCGGAACACCTCGCCCATCCCGCCGGCGCCGATCGCCGCGGTGATCTGATAGTGGGCGACTCTCTGGCCAATCAGCAAAGGATCTCCCCGTCTCACCGTCCACCAGAGTGGTCCCACTCGCGAAAAGTTCCGGCTTGGGATGAGCGGCCAAGTCTAAGCGATTTCGGGGCGGGAACTGATCGCGCCTTCAGCGCATTTCGTCCCGTCGTTCTCCCGCGAAATCATCGACACGCCTTGGGTCGGCACTGGGCAAAAGCGCCTTCCCCGCGTAGGAGCGACCCCGCTGGCGGACCGGGCAGAATTTTTTCGCTATACTCGCCGTTCCCCTTTTTCCCAAGGGTGAATCCCAATCGAGGTCAGTCAATGAAACCAGAAATCCATCCTCAGTATCAGCAGGTTCCTGTGCACTGCGCTTGCGGCGAAACCTGGACGACAGGTTCGACCCGGAAAGATCTGCGCGTCGATATCTGCTCGAAGTGCCATCCGTTCTTCACGGGCAAGCAGAAACTGCTCGACACCGCCGGTCGGATCGACCGCTTTCAGCAGCGTTACGCCAAGAAAGCTCCGGCTGCCGTTCCCGCAGAAAAGAAGTGACCCGCCCGGCGGGTCTCTGAGCGCTGGAACCGGGTTCGGCCCGGTCCCGCCGCTCCGTCGGCCCCCGGCAAGGCGAAGGATCTTCACTCGATGAGAAAGAGCTGGGCACGAAGCGCAAGGGTGATCGCGGGGATGTTCAACGCGGTTACGAATGGCCTCACCTCGTCCATGCCTGCCCCTGGCGACAACAACGTCGACATGCTGGTGGGTGGGCAGGCTGTCATCGAAGGGGTGATGATGCGTGGCCTTTCCGGCTACTCGGTCGCTGTCCGCAAGCCGGATGGTGGCATCGAGATCCGGAAGGACAGCCTCGTGGCGATCACGAAAAAGTATCCGTTCCTCCGCTTCCCGGTTCTTCGCGGTTCGGTGGTCCTCATCCAGTCCCTGATCCTCGGCATGCGCGCGCTGAACTATTCGGCGAGTGTTGCCACTGAGGGCGAGGAAGGCTCGACGGAGATGTCGAATTGGGCGATCGCAGGGTCGATGGCCATGGCGGCCGCCCTCGGCATCGGACTGTTCATCCTCGCGCCTCTAGGCCTGACCAATCTCATCCGGCATTTCGTCTGGCCGGAGATGGGAAACTTTGCGTACAACGCCATCGATGGCGTGATCCGCGCGCTCTTCTTCTTCGTGTACGTCTGGTCGATCTCGTTCATGGATGAGATCAAGCGGGTATTTCAGTACCACGGCGCCGAGCACAAGACGGTTTACACCTTCGAAGCGCGCGAGGAACTGACCGTCGAGAATGCCAGGAAGAAGTCGACACTCCACCCGCGATGCGGCACGAGCTTCCTCCTGTTCGTGATGGCTATCTCCATCCTGGTCTTCTCGCTGATCCCCTCGACGGCTCCGTTCGTCATGAAATTCGGAGCCCGGATCGTCTTCATCCCCCTGATCGCCGGACTGGCGTACGAAGTCATCCGCTTCTCGGCCCGTCATCTCGACAAGGCCCTCTGCCGCATGTTGATCACGCCGGGCCTCTGGCTCCAGCGGATCACCACGAAGGAACCGGATGACCAGCAGCTCGAGGTCGCGATCACAGCGCTGAAAGAAGCGTTGATGTACGACGCGGTCGAAGACGGCAAGCTCGCCGCCGTGGCCTAGCAGAAGAGAAGTCGCGAGGACCGTGTGCTGGAGACTCAGTGCGCGGCCGATCGTCGTTTCTTTTCTACTCATCCTCATCCCGCACTCGTCATTACTGGTTCTCATGCACGACAAGCTGAACGAAATCGAACTCCGCTACGAAGAGCTGCAGCAGAAGATCGCTGACCCGAACGTGGTCTCCGACCTTGCCAGCTATCGCGAGACGATGAAGTCGATCTCCGACATCGAGGAGGTCGTCTCCAAGTTCCGGGAACTCAAGCAGGTCCAGAAGCAGCTTGCCGAAACCCGGGAAATGCTTGCCGCCCTCAAGAACGAGGACGAGATGCGGGAACTGGTCGAGCTGGAACTGGCCGAACTGCAGGAAGCAGAGCCCAGGCTCGACGCGGAGATGAAGGTCCTGCTCCAGCCGAAGGATCCCAATGACGAGAAGAACGTCATCGTCGAAATCCGCGCTGGCACCGGAGGCGACGAAGCGTCATTGTTCGCCGCCGAGATCATGCGGATGTACATGCGCTACGCCGAGACCAAGCGCTGGAAGGTCGATGTCACCGATGCGAACTATTCGGCGGTGAACGGAATCAAGGATGCCATCCTGCTGATCGAAGGGACGCGGGTCTTCTCCCGCCTCAAGTTCGAATCGGGCGTGCATCGCGTGCAGCGTGTTCCGCAGACCGAAACGCAGGGACGCATCCACACCTCCGCCATCACCGTGGCGGTATTGCCCGAAGCGGAAGACATCGACATCCAGGTGTTCGAGAAGGACTTGCGCGTCGATACGTTCTGCTCTTCCGGTCCTGGCGGACAGTCCGTCAACACGACCTATTCGGCCGTTCGCCTGACGCACATGCCGACCGGCGTCGTGGTGTCGTGTCAGGACGAGAAGTCGCAGGTGAAGAACCGCGCGAAGGCCCTGAAAGTCCTGAAGGCCCGGCTCTACGACATCGAACGGCAGAAGCGCGAAACGGAGCTGTCCGCGCAGCGAAAAGGGATGATTGGTTCGGGCGATCGCTCCGAGAAGATCCGCACGTACAACTTCCCGCAGGACCGTGTCACCGATCACCGGATTGGAATCACGGTGCACAATCTCCCCAGCGTCATGGCCGGCGATCTGGATGACATCCTCGAGCCGTTGATCTCTCACTTCCAGGCCGAGAAGCTGCGCGAAGCGGTCGAATCAAAAGGGTGATCTCAACCCGCTGATTCGATGGCGCGAAGCACTTTGGACTGCGGCCACTTTCAGTGGCCGCTTTCGTGACGGGCCGGCCACGCTAACGTCGCACTCGACCGAACCGCAGCGGTGGACCTGCATACCCGCTTCGTAGCACGGACCTCTCACCTTGCCACAAAAGCGGCCACTGAAGTGGCCGCAGTCCAAAGCGAATCGGAAGCGCCGTCAACTCCAGTCCCAGAAGGTCAGAGGAAGAGAATCGCCGCCGCTGTAACCGCGCCGAGAATCGCTCCCCAGATCAGTTCGGACGGACGGTGTCGCTCGAGAGTCAGGCGTGACCACGCCAGCAGCGGCATCAGGAGCATGAGCCCCAGTCCCCACGCGGGTCGCACCTGCAGGAGCACGCTCGCTGCGTAGACGCCGAACGCCAGGTGCAGAGAGAGCTTGGTCCAGCGAAGCACTGCATAGGCGACGAGCGTCATGGCTGCCACGCCCAGCGTGCCGAGGGCCTGCCGGGGAGAGCCGGTCAGGTAGAACCACGCTCCGGTGGCGGCACACATCAGGCCGACCACGGCGAAGAGCGCCGGGCGCTCCGAGGGATTGGACGCATCGACGTTCTGCCAGGAGCCGGTGCGGAGTTGCCGTCGAATGAAGAGAACGACCGGGATTCCGATCAGCAAGGAGAAAACCAAAAGCAGAAGGGACTGCCGGCCACCCCGGCTCGAGAGCACAACCAGTAGGCCGATGGAGAGGAACGGATGCAGTAGGATCGAAACCGCGCGTGCAGCCTGCAGCCGGAGGGAAGGCTTTGGTAAATTCGTCATGAACGCTCGGGAGAGAGGTAGGTCTGCTTAGACTTTCCCAACAGCCAACAGCCAACAGCCAAGAAAAAAGGGCCGCGTTCCGCGGCCCTTTCGATTGTATGACGGGTGAGGCGGTTTACTTGACGACGGCCTTGATCGTTCCCTTGACCGGAACGATGACCTGCGGACGGACCTTGTCGTTCGTGAAGATCTTCACGTCGCCGGCCACGTCGCCTGCCTTGGCATCCTTGGCCACCTGCAGGGTGACTTCGTATTCGCCCTTGTTGGTGGTCGGTTTCACGGCTGCGCTGACGCCCGGAACCGACGACTCCACCTTGCTGACGACGAACGTCTCCGGAGCCTTCAGGTTGTTTGATTTGAGGATGACAGTGCGGGTGGCGGCGGATTCGGACGCAAGGACTTCTCCGAAATTCACGCCGGCCGGCTCGACGCGGAACGTCGGGCGGATCACGCCGGAGACGGTGACGTTGTACTCCGGCTGGTGCTTCGAGTTGGTCGTGATCTTGATCTTCTCGGCGATCGGGCCGAGCTTCGCGTCCGGGCCGCCAGCTGTGATCTGGAAGCGGTACTGGGCCTGGCCGGGGCGGCCTGCGTTCTGGATGGCCTGGGCAGGATCTTCAATCTTGACGTAATCGGCCTTGATCCACGGCTGGGGAACTTCGACCTTCAGGATCTGGAACGGTTCGTCCTCTTCCGAGTAGAGAACCACGGTCTGGCTCTCTGCGTCACCCTGCAGCATGTTGAAGCGCACGAAGCCTGCGGGGCTCGCTTCGACATACGGCTTCACGACCGCCGTAATGGTGATCTGCACCGTGGGCGTAGACGGATCGTTGGTCTCGACCGTCACGCTCTTCGCGATCGGTCCGGTGAAGGCGGTCGTGTCGACGGACGCGTGAACCTTGCCGCTCTGGCCGGCCTTGACGACCTTGTCGAAGTCCGACACGGTGCATCCACAGGCGGGACGGGCTGCGATGATCTCGAGATCAGCATTGCCGGTGTTCTTGACGATGAAGTTCCAGTCGAGCTTGTCGCCCTTGGCTACGGTGCCGAAATCCTTCACCGGTTCGACCACGGTGAGTCGTGGGGCCTTGACTGCCTCCACTTTTTTCGCCTTCGCGGCGCCGCTATTGCTCTTCTTCGCCTTGGTGTCAGCCAGCATGGCCGATGAGGCGGAGAGCGAAACCAGGGCTGCTAGCGCGAGGACATAAATTCGCTTCGACATTGAGACTCCTCCGTAAATTAGTGCGACCTGGACGTGTGGCAGGCGATTGAAACAGACCCCTCATAGGGGCCATTCCCAGGAAATGCTGAGCCCGAAAGGCTGCAACACGGTACATTGACTCTCCCTCGGGACGGCCGTCTTCTGGAAGCACGTTTCTTGCTCAGCCAGCCTGCACGCGCTCCCCATACAGGGGAAACGCAGCTGGACGAGAGGTGAAACCGAGATGCCCCATGTGCGACAGATCCCTGAGGTGAAACGTGTCTATCTGATCGGTATCTGCGGTACTGCCATGGCTTCGCTCGCCGGGATGCTTCAGGCGCGAGGCTATGAAGTCTCAGGATCTGACGAGCACGTCTACCCTCCGATGTCGACCTATCTGGAGAGCCTCGGCATCCCGGTTCTCGAAGGGTATACGAAGGAGCACATCGAGACGTTACGCGCCGACCTGGTGATCATCGGGAATGCCGCAGCGATCACGAACGCCGAGGCTGCGGCGGTGCTCGAACGCGATCTCCCGTACACCTCGATGCCCGAGGCGATCTACCAGTTGTTCATGCGCGACAGGCACACCGTGGTCGTCGCCGGGACTCACGGAAAGACGACCACCACGTCGCTGATGGCCTGGCTGCTCGAAGCGGCCGGGCGCGACGTCTCGATGGTCGTGGGCGGAATCCCGCTGAACTTCAATGCGAACTTCAAGCTCGGGAACGGCCCGGAGTTCGTGATCGAGGGCGATGAATACAACACCGCGTTCTTCGACAAGGGACCGAAGTTCCTGCACTACCACGCCAACACGCTGCTGCTGAACAACATCGAATTCGATCACGCGGACATCTATGCCGATCTCGCGGCGATCATCGATGCCTTCCGCAAGGCGGTGCAGCAGGTCGCCCCGGGTGACGTCATCATCGCCAATGGCGACGACGAAAACGTGATGTCGCTTCGGGCGGACTCGAAGGCGCGATGGATCACCTTCGGCTGGGATCCGAAGAACGATGTGTACGCAACCGATGTCGATGATCAGCCTGAAGTGACTTCCTTCACGGCGTGGTGGGAAGGAAAGGAATGGTTCCGCTTTCATTCGCCGCTCTCGGGACGCCACAACGTCCTGAACGCGCTGGCCAACGCGGCAATCGCGCGGCTCCGGGGAGTGGACTCGGAGACCATACAGAAAGGTCTGGAGAGCTTCCGTGGCATCAAGCGCCGGATGGAAGTACGCGGCGTGGCGCGCGGAGTGACGGTGATCGATGACTTCGCTCACCATCCCACTGCCATCGAGACCACGCTCGCCGGGGCGAAGAGCCGCTATCCAGGCCGTCGCGTCTGGGCGTTGTTCGAGCCACGCTCGATCTCATCGAGTCGCAAGGAATTCGAAGACGGCTACAAGCAGGCCTTCACCGAAGCGGACGTCGTGATCATCGGCAAGGTCTTTCACAAGGAACGCTACGAAACCCGCTACGGGATCGACAAGATGATGTCGGTTCCCTCGATCCTCGAGTCGCTCCAGGGGAAAGGAATTCGATCCGAGCAGATCGACGATGTCGATGAAATCGCCGCGAAGATCGCTTCGGAGGCCGATGAGGGCGACGTGGTGCTGGTGATGTCATCCGGCGCCTTCGACGGGGTGCACGAAAAGATTCTGGCCCGCCTCGGCGAATGACCCTTGGCGAGCGCGTCTGGACGCTGACCCCTGACCGCTGACCCCTGGAATACTGGCGGACTCACTGTTCGTTTCCGGCAGCGTTTCCCGAACACCAGGAGGTCCCGATGCCGGACAACAAGGCTCACGAACTGCTCCGTAAGCACAACATTTCCCTCGAAGATGTGAGGGAGAGGCGCACCACGCTGCATCACCTCCGCAATCTCGTCCGCGCCGAGCAGATGCCATTCGACGTCTTCAAGGCCCTGGTCAAGCTGCGGCACTGACCTGGGTCAAACGGATCGCGCCGTCAGCGCGGATCCCCACTCGGCCGGGCCGGCCTGCTCGCAGTGAGCGCCGGCTGGTTGCGCCAGGCAATAGACGACAGGCGATAGAACCGCGCCACGTCCCGGCTGCTCCACGCCATCGGATCGCGCGAGATGAACTCGAGCCCTTCGAAATTTCGAGGGGCTGGCGCGCGCACGTCGCTCCCGGGGTTCGCGCGCGCGAACGCGTCGAGCGCGTCCGCCGCGACGGCGAAATCGCGCGCCTCTTTGACGGTTGCCACCCTGGCAGTTGCGTAACGAAGCGGTCCGCAAACGAGGCCGGTGAGCGACGCCGCCAGGAGCAACGTCCGGATGATCAGGCGGTCAGGAATCGCCGGTGCCCAGATCATGACCAGGGCGAAAAGACTGACCGTGACCCAGGCGCTCGTCGCGAACTCCGCGCGAGGCGGAGGCGGTCCACCCAGACTCCAGATCGAGGTGAGGAGACTGGCGGCGACCACGCCGCACATCACCGTGATCGACATGCCGGTGACTCTCCATCTCCATGGTCGCGACGCGACTGGCCAGGTGAGCGCGAGCGGAATGGCGAGCAGCACGAATGGCAGACTGCGCTCCGCGAGTGCAGCGGTGGCGGATACGGTGCCGGTGATCGTCTGTCCCAAGGCGACCGGGAATGGCTTCGGATCGAGAATTTCGTTCAGTATGGCGCGTCGTGTGACGTTGCCTGGAGAGAGTGCCACAAGGGCTAGCCCAAGGCACGAGCCGAGGAGGGCGACCGCCACTGGACGGCGCAGACCTCGAACCAGGAACGGGAGCGCACTTCCGAACCCTGCGATCTGGCAGACGCCCGCGATCTCCGAACAGCCAGCGCCGGCGAACGCCAGCACGCCGATTAAGATCAGCTGAGGAAGTCTTGACCCGCCTTCGCGGGCCATCGCGATCGTCAGACCGCCGATCATGAGACTGATGAGTACGGGGACTCCATAGAACGTCAGACCGGAGAGCCAGAAAATCGGCTGGTAGTGATCGCGCGCCGCATCAAGCAAGGCAGCAGAGCAGGTGAACGCCAGCGTTGCGGACGCAACGAGGGGAGGGCGGCCGGGGAACAACAGCCGCGCCGAACGGATCACGAAAATGGTCGCAGCAGTCAGCGCGCACAGGAAAAGCGCGGGAAAGATGAAGCTGAACCGGCGCCCCGCCATCCAGATGAAGCTTTCCAGAAATACCGCGGCAAAGCGTCCCCCCGCGTTGAGAAAAATCTCCTTCTGCAGGCCGAAAAATCCAAGGTCGCGGAACAGCGCGGCCAATCCGAAGTCGTCGGCCAGGTATCGCGTGTAGGGAACCCTGGCAAAGGCGACAGCCATCACGAATGCGGAACCAACGACGGCGGCGGCGTGCGCGAGAGCCTTCACGGAAGGATTCTACGTGGGTCAGCCGGATGCCTCGAGGCCCATCGGAACACGCTGGCCCCACCTCGGGTCGCGACTTCGATACAATGGCTAGCTATTTCCTCCGGAGGGCGCATCGCCTTGTCGTTCCGAGATTCCGCCAGTTCCCTGATCATCAAGAAGAAGTTCGACGAGTTCGAGACGCTGTGGATGTCACAGCTCGACTCGAATCCGCAGGATGTCGATGCCTTTCTCGTCGCTGCCAAGGCGCTGAGAAAAGCGGAACAGCGCTCGCAGTCCGACACGCTGCTCGGCCTGCTCTCCGACGCCCTCAAGGAGCGGAAAGACTGGGTGGGGCGCCTGCATGTGCTGAAGGAAATTGCCCGGCTCTCCAAGCACCCGGCGAACTTCCGGCCAGCGATCGAGGAGGCACTGAGCAAGGGCCTCGGAACGCATCGCAGCTACAAGCGCGCCTATGACGCCGCGAAGTTCACCGACCCGTCCAGCAACCCGGCCGAACGCGCCGACAAGATCGAACTCTGGCTGACGTACGACGAAGGCGAGACGTTCTTCATGGCCGGCCGCGGCGCGGGAATCGTGATCGAACTGAATCCTGAGCTTGGAATCTGCCGTCTCGACTTCGAGAAAGTGAAGCGGGTCTCCGTTCCGCTTGGAGCAGCAGGAAAGTTCCTCACAAAGATTCCGGAAGGACACGTCCTGCGCGAGAAGTTTGCCGACCAGGCAAAGCTCAAGCAGGAGGCAATGGCCTCTGCACCTCAGTTTTTTGCGCGCATTCTGCAGAGCTTCGGCCGTCCGATGGGAATGGGAGAAGTGCGCGATGCCGTGATCGGAATCGTCCCCGAGGAGAAGTGGACCTCGTGGTGGACGTCGGCGCGCAAGAACGCGCAGATCGTCGTCAGCGGCACGGGAGCCAAAGCTACCTACTCCTGGAACGCCTCGACGGGAGACGCCGAGAACACGGTGCGCCGCGATTTCGACAAGGGTGACGTCAAGACCAAGCTCGACCTGGCGCGGAAGCACAGCCAGCGCAGCGAAGGGCTGGCCGATTATTTTTCGGCGTCGCTCGCTGCCGATGCGGAACGCCTCTCGAAGTCGGACCTCTCCAGCGCCTGGCAGATCCTTGCAACACTCGAAGGGCTTCCCGGAAAATACACGACAGCACTCGATAGCTCCGGTCTGATCATGGGGCCGATGGCTTCCCGCGCCATTGCGGGAGTCACGGACAAGACCCTTCGCGAGCGCGCCCTGGGAGTCGTCCGGGCAAAGCATCCCGACTGGCAGAAGGTCTACTCGGAAGCGTTTTTCCTCGACGACGATCCCCGCATTCTCACGCTCATCATGAGCGCACTCCATGAGGCTGGCGCAAACGACATCCGCGACCGGCTGGTCGATGAGACGCTGCGCTATCCGCGCCGCCATCCGCGCGCGTTCCATTGGTACGTGAAGTTTCTCGACGAACAGGAGACGCTTCCCGACCGGGCCAACTACTCCCTGCTGCTGCAGATCCTCGACGCGCTCACGCACGACGAGTTCTCCCCGGTGCGCGCACGTCTGAAGGACATGTTCGACAAGGGCGGTTTCGCCATCCGCATCATCATGGGACGGGACGACGCCGAGTCCGCGCGAAAGCTGGTCGATACGATCGAACGCTACGGTGCGCTCGAAGAGTATCGCCGCGAGGTCGTCAAGCATGCGGCACTGATGAAGTATCCCGACCTGCGAGAACCGCAGCAGGAGCCGATCTACACGACCGCGGCCTCACTCGAGCAGAAGCGCGCCGAGCTCACGCACCTCAAGACAATCGACATTCCGGCGAATTCGAAGGCGCTGCAGGAAGCGCGAGAGATGGGCGACCTGCGCGAGAACTTCGAGTACAAGGCCGCCCGGGCGCGAGCGGAGTACCTCTCAGCCCGCGTCGGCGAGATCGCCTCGGAACTCGGCCGCGTTCAGGTCGTCGAACCGGGTCAGGTGGATACCAGCGAGGTGCGCATCGGCACCAAGGTTGCGCTCAGCAATGGGGAACTCAAGCGCGAGGTCACCATCCTCGGGCCGTGGGAGTCTTCGCCGGAGACCGGGGTCTACTCGAACCAGTCCGACGTGGCCAAGGCGCTGCTCGGCCACGCGCTCGGTGACATCGTGAGCTTCATGGGCAACGACTACGTGATCGATTCGATCGGACGCTGGACCGACTGAGCCAGGGCTGGCGGCCGCGCGATCCGGAATACCCGTTGCTGCCCGTGCGGCCTTGTCTCTTGCAACATGTCTTTCAGTACAATGAACCGACCAATGAGAGCCGGAGGGGAACTTGACGTACGTCATCGCTGAACCCTGTGTGGATACCAAAGACACCGCATGTGTCGATGTCTGTCCGGTCGACTGTATTCACCCGCGCAAGGATGAGTCGGATTTCGAGGGCGACACGATGCTCTACATCGACCCGGAGGTCTGCATCGACTGCGGTGCCTGCGAGCCCGCCTGCCCGGTTCAGGCAATCTTTCCCGAAGACCTGGTCCCCGAGAAATGGACGCACTACACGAAGATCAATGCCGACTGGTACAAGGCAAAAGGCTGAATGTGTGAGCTGGCTCACACCACGCCGTTCGACTCGTTAGTATCCTGACTCCGGGTCAGTAACCAATTTCAAGAATCACCACAAGGGGCGTACTGCCCCTTTTTTTGTTCTCTGACAACTTGCAACCGGTGACCGATTGAGGCCCTTCGGGTTACGTGCCCACCTCGGACCCAACCACGGTTGTGCGTGCGCGAGCATGCCGCTGTGGACCATTGCTGAAGCTATCTCTCTCTCTGCAACGCGTGCCGGAGGGTCTCTTTGGGTCACCAGTTGCAGGACGGAGAAGTTCGGATCCGGACAGCCGGATTCCGGCGAGCGGGCGGATCAGCGTCCCTTGAGCATCCCGAAGATCCCGCGCACGATCGACTGCGTGATCGTCCGGGTGGCCTGGCGAGCCATGTTCTGCGCCATCCGGCTCTGCATTACTTCGCCGATGACGGATCGATCCTCCGGTGCTTTGCCTGGCGCCTTGCGTGAGCGGGGAGGGTCGATGGCCTCAGGACGTGCGTACGAGACCGGTTTCTCCGCCTCGGCCGCCTGTGCCTCCGCTGCGGTCTCTGCGATTTTTCGCTGGAGCATTTCGTGCGCGCTGTCGCGGTCGACTGCGGTCGAGTACTTCGACGCCAGCACCGAAGCGCCGAGCACCTGCTGGTAGCCGGCCGCATCGAGCGTCGACATCGAGGACGAGGGCGGCAGGATCTGTGCGGCGCACACCTGAGTCGGAATGCCTTTCTGGTCGAGCACCGTCACGAGCGCTTCACCGATCCCGAGTTTCGTCAGCAGGTCATTGACGTCGTAGTGCTCGCTCGTCGGAAACGTCGATGCCGTCGCTTTAAGATTCTTCGCGTCCTTCGGCGTGAACGCGCGCACCGCGTGCTGGATTCGATTTCCCAGCTGCGCGAGAACGTCCTCGGCCACGTCTTTCGGGGTCTGCGTGATGAAGAACACGCCGATTCCTTTCGACCGGATCAGTCGCGCAACCTGTTCGATGTACTCGACCAGGGCGGACGACGAGTCGTCGAAGAGCAGGTGAGCTTCGTCGAAGAAGAAAACGAGCTTCGGCTTCTCCGGATCGCCGATCTCCGGCATCTTGTAATAGAACTGCCCGAGGAGCCACATGAGGAATGTCGAGTAAAGACGCGGCTTATCCTGGACGTCGGCGAGCGAGAGCACATTGACGATGCCACGCCCATCCGCGGCGTTCCGCAGAAGGTCGGCGATCTCGAGTTCGGGCTTGCCGAAGAACTTTTCCGCTCCCTGCGCTTCCAGTTCCACCATCTTGCGGACCAGGACGCCGACAGTGGCCGTAGCCATCCCACCGTACTCCTTGAGTTCGGCCTTCCCGTCGGTGGCGAGATATTGCAGCACTCCTTTCAGATCCTTGAAGTCGTCGAGGAACATCCCGCGGTCGTCGCAATACTTGAAGACCATCGACAGCACGCTTTGCTGCGTGTCGGTGAGGTCTAGCACTTTGCCGAGAAGGACCGGCCCGAACGAAGAGACCGTCGCGCGAAGCTGGGTGCCGTTATTGCCGGTGAGGCTGAAGAACTCGACCGGAAACTGCTGCGGCTCGAAAGTACGTCCTGCCGCTGCCATCCGGCTCTGGATGCGTTCGTTCATCACCCCGGGACGCGCCATGCCGGCGACATCACCCTTCACGTCCGAAATGAACACCGGTACGCCGGCTTTCGACAACCCTTCGGCCAGGAGTTGCAGCGTGCGAGTTTTACCGGTTCCGGTCGACCCCGCGATCAGTCCGTGACGGTTCATCATCCCCAGCGAGATCTTCACCGGAAGATCGCCATGTGGCGTTCCATCCTTCATGGCGAAACCAAGCTCGATGAAGGGCTTGCTGAAATCGAACGTGGACTTGAAGGTTTCTTCGAAAGTCGGCATGGCGACATGCTAATTGAATCGGAGTGCCGAGTGTTTAGCTGGAGTGCCGAATGCGGCAGTGCAGGGCGGGCGTGCAATACCTGGCGAATGAATCAGGAGAGAAACGGAGTGCCGAGGCATTCGGACGCTTTTCGCGCATTAGCGTAATGCTCGTTCGATTAACCGGAGGCCTGAAGAAAAAAACTTGACACCTAAATCGAGGAGAATCAAACCTCTTCAGCATTCAGCATTCAGCATTCAGCATTCAGCATTCAGCATTCAGCATTCAGCATTCAGCATTCAGCATTCAGC
>JBKJVD010000028.1:0-9973 GCA_046590585.1 Thermoanaerobaculia bacterium
CGCGACGAGGGCGGGAAGCTCTGCTCATCCACAAGCTCTACTGGCTTAAGGGGCGCATCGCAGCATTCCCGGACCGCTTTCTCTATCCTGAGGCCCGCAAACCCATCGTACAAGGGGGCGGCGCAAACGTAAGTTGGATTCCTGGGGGATGTTCGACACGCGTCGATTCCGCAGATTTCTCGCAGGGCTAACCTCGCATTGCACCGTCTCCGCATTCACCGCGGCGTCGACAATCCACATTCGCGTCTCCCCTCATCCGGCGCTGCGGCGCCACCTTCTCCCACAGGGAGAAGGGAGCTCGAAGTGCCCTCGTTAGCCCGAGCTCCTTCAGTCAGCCAACCCGCAAATACGGTGAGTTTCTTAGAAGCTGGCGCACGGGGCGCGGTCGAAGCATCCGGGTGGGGGAAGGTCCTTCGCGCGAGGATCGTGTTTCCGCCACCCAGATCGTTCGACCGCGCTCCGTGAATCCTCGCGATGAAGCTGCGAGGATTCACTTCGCCGGCTCACGATGACAGCCGTTGGTGGGTCGGAAAGCCGCACAAATACTGGCAGTTTCTTGGAACCAATCAACCACGAGCCGCGTCCGCAGCCCTTACGACTACCTCGACCGGATCCGGTCGAGGATCTTCCGCGCTTCCTTGTCCAGCTCGATTCCCTCGAGCAGGTCAGGGCGGCGGTCGAGGGTTCTCTGGAGCGATTGTTCCTTCCGCCACTTGCGGATGTTCTCGTGATGGCCCGACATCAGGATGTCAGGAACGCGCATGCCCCTCAGTTCCTCGGGGCGCGTGTAGTGCGGATAGTCGAGCAGGCCGTTGAAGAAGGAGTCTTCCTGCACCGAGCCGGTGTTGCCGACCACTCCCTCGATCATCCGGGAGACGGCGTCCGCGATCAGCATGGCCGGGAGTTCGCCACCCGAGACGACGAAGTCACCGATGGAAAGTTCGTCGGGGGTCAGCGCATCGTGAACCCGCTGGTCGAAGCCCTCGTAGCGGCCGCAGAGAAGCACGATCCATTTCGACGTCGCCAGTTCCCGGGCGATCGTCTGCGTGAAGGAGCGGCCTTGCGGCGTCGTCATGATGAGATGTGCAGTGGCGGCAGGGTCGGTGGCGCGAATCGCTTCAACGCAGCGCAGCACCGGCTCGCCCAGCATGACCATTCCGGGCCCGCCGCCGTACGCTTCGTCGTCGGTGGAGCGATGCTTGTCGACCGCATAGTCGCGCAGATCCCAGACCCGGATGTCGAGGAGTCGTTGCTTGATTCCGCGTCCGATCACGCCCTCGGCGAGGAGCGGTTCGAACATCTTCGGAAAGATCGTGACGAAGTCGATTCTGAGCGTCGCGCCAGTCTGCGGCGTGGCCTCCGGCAGTTCTTCGGTCGCGGGTTGAGAGACCGCCGGTTGCGACTTCGCCGCATCTTCCAGCGCAGCGACGCGATCGAGGTCTTCGATCCCGTCCGGCAGTTCGACCACGATCCGTTTCCCGGCCAGGTCGATCTCGACGCAGATTCCCGCGGCGAACGGGACGTCGAAGCGTTTGCCATTCGAGCGCTCCACGTCGAGCAGGATTCCGGCGCCCCCTTCGTAGGCTTCGCGGACGATTCCACGCGTGACTCCGTCGCGGTCGACGAGCGTCAGTCCGGCCAGGTCGTGAAGGTAATACTCATCCGCGCCGAGGACCCTGGCCTGATCGGCGGGAACTTCGATCGTCCAGTTCCGCAGCGTGGCGACATCCTCGGGGGAGTTGATGCCGGCGAACTTGACCAGGAAGCGGCCCGCGTGATGGCGGATCGTTTCGATGGATGCGGAACGGGTCTGCTTCTCGTCAGGAGAGACGAGGGTAATGGTGTCGAGACCGTCGAACCGGCCTTCGTCCTCACTCCAGACCTCGATGCTCGCTTCGCCGCGGACGCCGTGCGACTTGCGGATGATGCCGAGGGCGATCCGGTCGGTCATGCGCGCGCCGCCTGTTCTAAGGATTGGGGAGAGTGCGCCGGAACCGGCATCAGTCGAGGATGTCGAGCTGGACGCGCCGCCGCGACTTCTGGGCGGCCGCAGCCAGCACGGCGCGCATGGCGCGGGCCGTACGGCCCTGGCGGCCGATCACCTTGCCGAGGTCGGGAGGTGCGACTTCCAGTTGAAGACGGGTGGTGCCGCCACGTTCAGCTTCCGCCACACGAACCGATTCCGGTTCGTCGACGAGGGAGCGGGCGATAAACTCGATGAGGTCTTTCACCGCAGGCAATCCAGTGGCAGGCCTGCGAGGGCCTGCCGCACTAGCTCAGCTTCTTGAGGAGCGACTTTACGGTCGGCGAGAGCTGTGCGCCCTTGCTCACCCAGAAGTCGACGCGCTCGCGGTCGATCTTGACGTCGGCCGGGTTCTTCTTCGGGTCGTAATGTCCGATCTGCTCGACAGTGGCTGCCGTCGGCGTTTTCTGCGAGTCGGAAACGACCACACGGTAGAACGGCGAGTGCGTGGCACCACCGCGGCGAAGGCGAATCTTAAGCATTGAAAAAGCTCCCTTGGTTCTTCCTGGTCTTCTCACGCGAGGCGAGTTTGCCTCGTGAGTCGTCTGCCGGAGACAACCCTCCCGAGAAGGGCCGTTGGCGGGCGAGCGGCGAATCTTACTGAACCGGCCGTGGAACATCAACCCGGCAGGTGGAATTCCGGGCGGACGCTACTGCAGGAACCCGGGCGGCAGTCCCTTCATCATCTTCCCGAACTTCCTGGCGCCCATCCCTTTGGAGAAGGTTTTCATCATCTTCTTCATCTGCAGGTACTGCTTGAGCAACCGGTTGATCTCGGGAACGCTGGTGCCTGACCCGCGGGCGATCCGCTTCTTCCTCGAACCGTTCAGGACCTGCGGGTATTCGCGCTCCTTGCCCGTCATCGAGTCGAGGATGGCCTGCATCCGGTTGATGGCACCCTCGTCGACGTCACCCTCGGCAATCTTGTTTCCGCCGGGCAGCATCTTCGCGATCTGCGAGAGCGGACCCATCTTCTTGACCTGCAGCAGTTGTGAGCGCAGATCCTCGAGCGTGAATTTGTCCTTCGCAACCCGGTCAGCCAGCCGGGCCGCTTCCTTCTTGTCGACCTCGGCTTCCACCTTCTCGATGAGCGAGAGCACGTCGCCCATGCCGAGAATTCGTGACGCCATCCGGTCGGGATAGAAGAGGTCGAGGTCGGCGTACTTTTCACCGACGCCGACGAGCTTGATCGGGCGGTTGACGACGGACTTGATCGACAGCGCGGCGCCGCCACGGGCGTCACCGTCGAGTTTCGTGAGGACGATGCCGGTCACTCCGAGGCGATCGTCGAATTCTTTCGCGGACTTGACGGCGTCCTGGCCGGTCATGGCGTCGGCGACGAACAGGATCTCGCTGGGACGCACGGCGTCGCGGATCGTGATCAGTTCCTGCATCAGCTCTTCGTCGATGTGAAGACGGCCGGCGGTGTCGAGGATTACCGTGTCGTACAGGAGGGTGTTGGCTTCTTTCAGGGCGTTCTTCGCGATCTGGAGTGGATCGCGCACGTCTCCGAGTTCGAAGAAGGGAACCTTGACCTCGCGCGCCACGACGCGAAGCTGATCGATGGCGGCGGGACGATAGACGTCACACGGAACGAGCAGCGGACGGCGCCCGCGATTCTTGAGGTGAAGCGCGAGCTTGCCTGAAGTGGTCGTCTTTCCCGAACCCTGCAGGCCGGCCATCATGATCACGGCGGGACTGCCGACGAGCGCCAGTCCGACCTGATTGCCACCGAGCAGCGCCTGGAGTTCGTCGCGGACGATCTTCGTGACCTGCTGCGAAGGAGAAAACGCGCTGAGAACTTCCTGACCGGCGGCCTGTTCCTTCACCCGGTTCGTGAAGTCGCGTACGACCTTGAAATGGACGTCAGCCTCGAGCAGCGCAACGCGGATTTCCTTGAGCGCGTTGTCGATGTGCCATTCGTTGAGACTGCCCTCACCACGCAGGGTCTTGAAGACCCGATCCATCTTGTCCTGCAGGTTATCGAACATTGATCTTCAGCTTTCCCTCAAAGGATTGGCGGCGCAGCGCCGGAGGATACTCCGACAACGGAAGGCGGGTGAACATTCCGGGGACGAAATTGTGAATGTTGAATGGTGAATGTTGAATGTTGAATTGAGGGGCGCGGCTGACGCGGCAGGCTGAGCGCGGCCATTCGACATTCGACATTCACAATTCGACATTTCTCTTGAGTAGGAATTTCCGCCGCCTGCAATTCAACATTCAACATTCAGCATTCATCATTCCGTGCACTCATTCATTCCGCACCGCCGCCTGCTGCGCGATGGACATTGCGTCGATCTCCTCAAATTGCGCGTCCATCGACTGGCTGGCGAAGAGAACCCACATGGGGAGTTCATCCTTTACTGGGCGCAATCATCCCGCCGCTTGCGGAACAACCTGGCGCTCGAGCATGCAATCGCGATGGCGAACGAGCATCGGCTTCCGTTGCTCGTCTACGAGTCGATCCGTCCTGACTATCCATTTGCCAACGACCGCATTCACGCGTTTGTGCTGGAAGGAGTGGCGGCCAATGCGCGGGATGCGGCTGCGCGGGGGATCGGCTATCACTTCTTTCTGCCGCGTACGACGGACGAGGCGCGCGGAGTCGTTCGCCGGATCGCTGCGCGGGCGCGCCTGGTCGTGACCGACGAATACCCCACGTTCGTGGTGAGGGATCACGTCCGCGTCTTTGCGCAGCGCTGCCCGGTCGCATTGCA
The DNA here is from genome assembly GCA_046590585.1 of Thermoanaerobaculia bacterium. Lineage (GTDB taxonomy): Bacteria > Acidobacteriota > Thermoanaerobaculia > Gp7-AA8 > Gp7-AA8 > JBKJVD01. The sequence continues at coordinate 4,744 of JBKJVD010000028.1, forward strand.
CGTCGTTGATGGAAACGGTTTGCTGCCGATGCGCGCATTCACGAAGGAGCAGTATTCAGCGAAGTTCCTGCGCGACCGGGCACACCGGATGTTCGAGGAGTTCTGGTCGCCGCTGAAAGAAGCCGTGGTGGTGACGCCATCTCGAGGGGAACTCGAGTTCCCGCGTTACGACGGAGACGATCCGCGCGGGGCAGCCGCTTCGTGCGCCATCGATCACGACGTGAAGCCGGTCGCAACCGTTGGCGGTCGCGAAGCGGCGCTGTCGAGGCTCGATGCATTCCTGAGCGATGGCCTGCCTGGGTATGCGACCCAGCGCAATCGCGCGATGGTGCACACGAGCGGACTCTCACCCTATCTGCACTTCGGCCACATCGGGATTCATGAAGTCGCGGAGCGGGTGTTGCTTTCGGGCGCACCTGAGGAAGACATCGACTCATTTCTCGAGGAGGCGGTCATCCGGCGAGAGCTGTCGTTCAACTTCTGCTTCTATCGCGAAGACCATGACTCACTTTCCTCGCTCCCGGACTGGGCGCGCAAGACGCTCGACGCGCATCGCGACGACCGTCGCAAGCCGTGCTACAGCTTCGAGCAACTGGAGGCGGGGGACACATACGACGATGTCTGGAACCTCTCGCAGCGCCAGTTGCGCGTGACGGGAATCATCCATGGCTACCTGCGGATGCTGTGGGGAAAGAAGATCATCGAATGGTCAGCAACTCCGGAGGAAGCGCACGCGACGATGATCCGCCTGCATGAGAAGTGGGCGATCGACGGGCGGGATCCGAATACACATGCGGGTGTGCTTTGGTGTTTCGGCAAACACGATCGGCCCTGGGCGCCGCAACGTCCCGTGTTCGGGATGATCCGCTACATGTCGTCGGACTCGACGCGAAAGAAGGTGCGGCTCAAGGAGATCGAAGCCGCGGTTGCCGCTGCAGAGGCGGCCGCCGGACTCTGAGTGTCGTTTGCCCGGGTTAGTGGTGCGGATGATCAATCATCCACTCGCGCAGCCAGCGTTCGAATCCGCGCAGGGTCCGGAACCTCTCGTACTGATCGACCCGGCCCGTTCCGCCGCGGGCCCACTCGCCGCCGATGAGCACGGGGATTTTGTGGGCCGAGCAGTGATCGACGAAGCGATCAAAGTCAGCATGCTGGAAGGCATCGCTAGAGCGCGCGCTGAGCGCCACGATCGCCGGTTTCGCCCGCTGCACCGCCGCCTGCGCCGAAGGCCACGGAAGCGACGCGCCTGCGAATTCGGTGCGCCAGCCAGCCCACTCGAACATCAGTCTCACTAGCCGCAACGGCACGTCGTGCAACTCTCCCGGAGGGCAGCCCAGCAGGGCAAGCCGGGCTCCGGGTTGTGTCGACGGTCGGAGCCGGTCGAGGGCCTCCACAATCATGTGCGAGGCGCGATGCTCGACATCGACGCCGATGTCGCCGCTGCTCCAGCGCTCACCGATCTCGCGCATCGCTTCACCGACCACGCGGTCGAGGAACGCCGCGCGCTTCGAGAGGCTGTTCTCGCGAGGAGTGATGAGTCGTCGCACGGCCGCCGCATCGCCCCGCGTGAGAGCGTCGTAGAGCGATATGTCGGCGGGAGGGGGAATCTCGATCAGCCGGTCAGCTTCTTCAATCGGCGGCAAATGGTCCGTCGGAAGGCTGCGAAGGCTTGCGAATCGATGCACCGAGACCAGGGTGTAACGGCGGTGTCCGCCGGGAGTGCGGATCGATTCCAGCTCTCCATCGTCCGTCCAGCGCTTCACGCTCGAAACGCCCACCCGGAAGAAACGAGCGACTTCCGCGCTCGTCCAGATCTGGCCCGAGGAAGCGGAGTCGTTCGGGGAGCGGAGCATGGTGGATTGTGGCATGCGGCTTGTTATAGCATTAAAATCGTTCAATTCGGCCAGAATGTGTGCAATCATGACAAAGGAGATTCACCCGATGACAATTCCGAACTCCGTAACCGCAGCCAGTCTGACCTCAGTGACCGAACTCGAATCGATTTCCCGAATGTCGGAGGTTGAACTGGACGGGTTGCCGTTCGGTGCCATCCGTCTCGACCGGGACGGAAAAATTCTTTCGTTCAATATGAGCGAATCGAAGCTGACGGGACGAACCAAAGAGCGCGTCATCGGCCGGAACTTCTTCACTGAGGTCGCTCCGTGCACCAATGTGATGGCGTTCGCCGGGCGCTTCCGCGAGGGAATGAAAACGAAGGAACTGCACGCGATCTTTCCCTATCGCTTCGACTTCCAGATGGCGCCGCGCGACGTGACGGTGACGCTGTTCTATTCGAAGCAGACCGACAGCGCCTGGGTGTTCGTGCGGGAAGGCACCGCGTAAACACGCAGCGTCGGGGGTCAGCTGTCAGCTGTTGGCCGTTGGCTGTTGGCTGTTGGCTGTTGGCTGTTGGCTGTTGGCTGTTGGGAAAGGCATAGCAACAGCAGGGGTCGGTGGTCAGGAAAGGCCTGCGAACTTCATGCAGTTTTCAGCACTCCTCGGCGGGCGCGGACGCGATCGGGAATGGAGTGAACGACCCGTTCGTGCCGTCATTTGCCGACGGGCGGTTGCCAGAGTTCGACCTTGTTTCCTTCCGGATCAATGACCCAGGCAAACTTTCCGTATTCGGAGTCCTCAATCTTCCCGTGAACGTTGCATCCTTCTTCGCGTAAGGCTTGAACCAGGGCATGAAGATCTTCCACCCGGTAATTGACCATGAAGGTCGCCGCGCTGGGCGCAAAGTGGTCGCTTTCCACCGGGTCAACGCTCCAGGTGGTGGTTCCGGCAACCGGCTTCCCTTCGCCGTCGGCCCAGGGGAACGCCGCGCCACCCCATTGCTGCACATCGATTCCGAGGTGACGCTTGTACCAGGCCTGGAGTGCCGGAGCGTCTTTGGCTTTGAAGAAGATTCCACCGATGCCAGTGACTCGTTTCATTTGGCCTCCGATGTGGGGTTTGGCGGATCTGCGATTCCGCGGCTTGGGGACTCGGGAGTCGCTTTCCCGTCTTTCGCTTCTTCCGCTGCTTCGTCGACGCCTGCCTTCCTGATCGCCTGCGTGGCGATCCGGCCGACGTATCCGCTGACGATGATGGCGACGATGGCGCCGGCGATGTTGATGATGAGTTTCGTCCGGTCGCCGGAGCCGGTTGCCGCCTGCGCCGCCGTCGAACTCGCGTAGACGAATGCCAGCGTGGCGGGGATGATGCCGAGGAAGGTGGCGATGGTGTAGGGAAGGAGTCGGATCCCGGTCAGGCCGAAGGCGAAGTTGATGTACGTGAAGGGGAAGATGACGGCGAGCCGGACGAGGAAGACGATCTTACCGCCATCGCGTGAGATCGCCCGGTCGAGCGCGCGGAACTTTGCGTTGCCCGAGGTCATCGACTCGATGCGATGACGCAGGACGGTGCGGGCAAGCAGGAACGACGCGGCCGCCCCGAGAGTGGCTCCGATCAGCACGATGATCGAACCCTTCGCGAATCCGAAGATCGCTCCGGCTCCGAGAGTCAGCGCGGAGGCGGGCACGAAGAGGATGCAGCAGAGGATGTACGCGAGAACGTAAATCACGTAGCCGGCGGGACCGGTGCTGCGAACCCAGGTCTGAAAGCTTCCGAGCCACGCGCCGACCGGCAGGAGCCTCGTCGCCACCACCAGTGCCACGAGAATCGCAACCGCGATTCCGATCTTCAGAAGTGGAAGCTTGTGCGGTTTTGAAGTCGGTTCCATGGGAGTCCGTTTTAGCACACCGGCAGACGCCCGTAACGGCCATCCACTATTTCAGCGGCAGTGTAATCACCTTCTTCACGGTCTTGAGCGCGATGACGACCGCGCCGAACCCTCCGACCAGCGTGCCGACCAGCAGACCGGCCATTCCTCCGATGGCAAGCTTCGCGTTGCCACCTGCAGCGTTCCGATAGACGATCGTGGGCGCGGCAGCGGGCGTCAGCGTGGCGCCTTCTCTAGGACGGTCCTCCACGCGTTCCGCGCTGGCCGCCGCCTCTTTCTTCGACGGATCGCCGGCCATGCTGCCGTGAGACCGCGCGTACACCTGGGTCACCTCCGCGCCGAAGAAGAGGATCTGCGCGGAGTAGTAAGTCCAGAGCAGCAGGATGACCAGGGATCCCGCGGCTCCATACGCGGAGCCGGCCGCACTTTTCCCGAGGTAAAGGCCGAGACCGAACTTACCAACAACGAAAAAGATCGACGTGAACACTGCCCCGATCCAGACATCGCGCCAGGCCACCCGGATGTCAGGAAGGAACCGGAAGATCAGCGCAAACAGCACCGTGGCCAGGGCGAACGAAACGACCAGCTGCAGCGACTGCAGGACGACTTCGCCGCCCGGAATCTTTGGCGCGAGTACCTCGCCGGTCGCCGAGATGACGGCGTCGACGACGAGAGTGACGAGGAGAAGAAACCCAATCGAAAAGACCATCGCGAACGAGAGGAATCGATCGCGGATGAACCCGAGGACGCCGGCCCGGCGCTTCTCCTCGACGTTCCAGATCGTGTTGAGCGCGTCCTTGAGCTGCCCGAACACGCCGGAGGCACCGAAGACAAGGGTGACGATGCCGAGGATGGTGGCCACCATGCCGCTTTTCGGCTTCGCGGCGCTCTGGATCATCTCTTCGAGCGTCTTCGCGGTGCTCGGCCCCATCACCCCGGACAGCTGCCTCGAGATCTGGCCCATCGCTGCTTCCTGGCCAAACACCAGGCCGGCAATGGCGATGGCGATGAGGAGCAGCGGAGCAATCGAGAAGACGGTGTAATAAGCCAGCGCCGCGCCCAGCCTTGGAGCTTTGTCGGAACTGAACTCCTTGCCCGCCTGCTTGAACAGATCAAAATACTTTTTCATGGCAGTCCCACCCGGCGCGATGAGAGCAATGGCAGGGCCAGTTCTGGCTGTTGGGTGCTGGCTTTTGGCTGTTGGGAAAGACCTGGCTGTTGGGTTTTGGCTGTTGGCTTTTGGGAAAGGCGAGAGGCAATTCAGAACGCGGAAGTCAGAATTCAGAATTTAGAGAAGAACCAGGATAGGTGTTGCAAAGATGTCGGGCGGCGCATTTCGCTTTTCCGAACACCCAAAACCCAGACACCCCGCCTTTCCCAACAGCCAACAGCCAACAGCCAAGAGCCTGCACCCAGAGCATATGCTTACGCCCTGCATTCGACATGGAGGCACTCCGATGACTAATTCCCTCGCGCAGCTCGCCAAGGCCGGACAGAGTGTCTGGT
>JBKJVD010000149.1:0-11536 GCA_046590585.1 Thermoanaerobaculia bacterium
GTAATCGTCGCCCTCGGCGCGACCGGACGCTTCCCGCCGATCTGTTTCTTTCTGGCGTTCCCTGCCGACCGTGGCGCGGGCCTCGGCTTCCGCTTCCTGCTTTTTCCGCTCCGCCGAACGCTCCCTCGCTTTCTCCTCGGCCGTCTTCTCAGGGTCGGGGGGAATCACGATCGGGCGCTGGATCTTCGTCGTCGTGATGTGGCCTTGATTCATCGCCTTGAGGGTTTCGTTCGTGATGACCTTCTTGCCCTTCTTCTTCGAGGCGGAACGTCTGGCGGCGGCAACCAGGGGAGAGTCCTGAACCGGAGCGAGGACTCTTCCGGGAGCCGCAACTTTTGCCGTCGGGGCGACGGAATCCGCTCCCGCCACGGGGTGGTGACCGGGCGCGACAGGCTCGATCGCCGGGGCTGGTGTTTCGACCGCAGCCGTGGTCTGATCCTTCGCCGTGGCCTTTCCCGCCGGTTCGCTGGCAAGAAGCGTGACGGATGTCGCGAGCACGAGCAGAAGAGCAAGCGGTCTCATTTTGGGTTCCTCTTTCACTATGTAAATGCAGCGGCCGGTCGCCACATTTCACAGCTGACCCCGGATCTTGCAGTTGATGAAATCGAGAGTCGCCCGGGAGCCGGTCTTGCAGAGTTCTCTGCGCCTCGACCACGAATGACTAAGACTGACTGATGTCACCTGAACTACTGGTCGCCAAATTCGGCTACTTTGCCGTGTTTCTCGGAACGTTTCTCGAAGGAGAAGCGATTCTCGTCATGGCCGGGCTGCTGGCTGAGCGAGGATATCTGTCGATTACCAACGTGGTGATCGTCGCGTTCCTCGGCGCGTTTTCAGGTCACCTGTTCTGGTTCTGGCTGGGCCGCGTCTACGGGGTCAAGCTTCTCGATCGCTTCCCGCGACTCAAGGAACACTTCGGCAAGGGAATCCGGCTCTTCGAGCGTTACGGCGCGGCGGCCATCATCATTACGCAATGGCTCTATGGCCTTCGCATCACCTGCGCCGTCATCATCGGTATCTCACGCATCTCGTTCCTGAAGTTCGTCATCTATCAGGCGCTGAGCTGTGCGGTCTGGACCGTTGTGATCGCAGCCGCTGGTTACTACTTCGGCCGTGCGGTCGAAAGTGTGCTCGGCAAGGCTGCTCACTATGAGCAGTGGGCGCTGCTGGCGATCGTGATCGTCGCCGTCGGAATCTGGCTGTGGCGCCATCTGAAGCGTCGCAGTGCGACGGAACTGGAGTAGCTTCCGAGGGGTCAGAGGTCAGGGGTCAGGAGAGGCATGAACCCCCGAAGTCGACAAATTCTCGCGTCAGCCTTCGTAGTGTTTGTGTTCGAGTTCTGCCTGCGCGGCCGCGAGGCGAGCGATCGGAACGCGGTAGGGCGAGCAGGAAACGTAGTTGAGCCCGACCGAGCGGAAGAAGCGGATCGAATCGGGATCGCCGCCATGCTCGCCGCAGACGCCAACCTTCAGCTTCGGATTCGCTGCGCGCCCCTTTTCGGTTCCGGTCCTGACGAGCAGGCCGACTCCTTCCTGGTCGATGGATTCAAACGGATCCTTCGGCAGGATTTTCTTGTCGACATACTCGGGAAGAAACGTTCCGGCGTCGTCGCGCGAATAGCCGAACGTCATCTGCGTGAGGTCATTCGTTCCGAACGAGAAAAATTGCGCGATGGGCGCGAGTTTTTCGGCGATCAACGCGGCGCGCGGGATTTCGATCATCGTTCCGACGAGGTACTGGATGTCGATGCCTGCCTCGCCCATGACCTCTTTCGCCACTCGGTGCGTGAGGTCGGTCGTGAGCTGTAGTTCCTGCGTGGTTCCAACCAGCGGGATCATGATCTCCGGCAGGACGACGATGCCCTCGCGCTGGACCTCGCACGCTGCCTGGAAGATGGCGCGCACCTGCATTTCGTAGATTTCGGGGTAGGTGATTCCGAGTCGGCAACCGCGGTGACCGAGCATCGGATTCAGTTCGTGGAGTTGCGCGACTTTATTGCGAAGCTCAACGAATCCCCAGTTCATTTCACGGGCCACTGTGGAGATCTGCGCCTCGGTCTGCGGCAGGAACTCGTGCAGAGGAGGATCGAGCAGCCGCACGGTCACCGGCAAGCCATCGAGTTCGCGGAAGATGCCCTCGAAGTCGGCCTTCTGGAACGGAAGAATCTCGGCGAGTGCCTTGCGGCGTCCTTTCTCGTCACGCGCGAGAATCATTTCGCGGACGCGCAGGATTCGCTCCTCGGCGAAGAACATGTGCTCGGTGCGGCAGAGGCCAATCCCCTCCGCGCCGAAGAGGCGTGCAACCCGCGAATCGTGCGGAGTGTCGGCGTTGGTGCGGATGCCGAGCGTGCGGATCTCGTCGGCCCACTTCAGCAGGCGATCGAAGTTGCGGAAGACTTCGGAGTCCTCCGGCTTCATTGATTTCTCGAGGAGTACCTGGAGAACTTCCGAGGGGCGGGTGGCGAGCTTGTCGCTGAGAATCTCGCCGGTCGTTCCGTCAATCGACAGCCAGTCGCCTTCCTCGAGCGGCTCGTGGCCATCCGAGCGGAACTCACCGCGTCCGTAGTCGACCTTCACCGACCCTGCACCGACGATGCATGGACGTCCCATGCCGCGCGCGACGACTGCTGCGTGAGAAGTGAGTCCGCCGCGTGTGGTGAGGATGCCGGCTGCGCTGTGCATGCCTGCGATGTCCTCAGGGGAAGTCTCGATCCGTACGAGGATGACCGGACCATCCTTGGCCATTTCGACGGCGCGTTCCGCGCTGAACGCAATGCGGCCGGCGGCGGCTCCTGGCCCGGCGGGCAGGCCGCGCCCGACCAGGTGACCACTCTTGAGGGCTTTCTCTTTCTCGCTGGCGTCGAATACCGGTGCCAGCAACTGGATGAGCTGGTTCGCTTCCACTCGCTCGATCGCCTCGATCTTCGTGATCAGGCCTTCATCGACCATGTCGCACGCGATCTTGACCGAAGCGAATCCGGTCCGCTTGCCGGTGCGCGTCTGCAGCAGGTACAGCTTGTCGGACTGGATCGTGAACTCGATGTCCTGCATGTCGCGATAGTGCGACTCGAGTTTCATGTAGACGTCGACGAGTTGCGCGTAGACGGCGGGCATGGTTTCCTCGAGGGACTTCTCTCCCTCGACAGCCTGTGCGCGCGAGATTGGCAGCGGCGTGCGGATTCCCGCCACCACATCCTCGCCCTGCGCGTTGGCGAGGTACTCGCCGAAGAATCGCTTGTCTCCGTTGGATGGGTTGCGCGTGAAGGCAACGCCGGTGGCGCAGTCATCGCCCATGTTGCCGAAGACCATCGACTGCACATTGACGGCGGTGCCCCAGTCTCCGGGAATCTGGTTCAGTTTCCGGTAGGTGATGGCTCGCTGGTTGTTCCAGGAGTTGAACACGGCGCCGACGGCACCCCGGAGTTGTTCCTGCACATCCTGGGGGAATGGCTTTCCCTGTTTGTCTTCAACGATCTTTTTGTACGTGGCGACGAGTTCGCGGAGCGACTCGGCTGGGATCTCGGCATCGTTCCCGGCCTGGACGCGATCGCGCAGGGCGAAGAGTTCATGCTCGAAGAGATCGCGATCGATCTCGAGGACGACCCCTGCGTACATCTGGATGAAGCGCCGGTAGGAATCGAGCGCGAACCGCTCGTCTCCTGACGATTTCGCCAGTCCCAGGACAGTGACGTCATTGAGGCCGAGGTTGAGGATCGTGTCCATCATTCCCGGCATCGACGCTCGCGCGCCGGAGCGGACGGACACGAGGAGAGGTTTGTCGCCGTCACCGAACCTGCGGCCCACGGACGCTTCGACCCGAGCGAGATTCTCTTCCATCTCCTGTTGAAGCTCGGGCGGGTAGGTCTTGTCGTTGGCGTAAAAGTACGTGCAGACGCCGGTGGAGATCGTGAAGCCCGGAGGGACCGGAACGCCGATGTTCGTCATCTCGGCCAGGCCTGCGCCCTTGCCGCCGAGAACGTCTTTCATCTTCGCGTTGCCTTCAGCGGATCCGTCGCCGAAATAGTAGACGTACTTGCCCATGGTGGAACCTCGAGGACGACAGTGACCTTCCTGATGAGTTACCGCGAGCGCTTCGCGTCACCCGGTCTCAGGCAGGCGCGAGATTATCTTCAAACCCCTGACCCGGCAACACGGATGTCGACCATGCTGTACATCCCGAGAATCAATTCACTCGGCATCCTGAGCGGCTGGTTGTCGCTGCCGGCCGGAAGAAACCCGATGCGCCGCATGTCGGCGCCGCCGCGGGTGAGCACGTCCCGGAGCGAGGTGAGGCGGCGTTCGCACTGCTTCCGGTTCGCCTCCGGGCTCGCTCCACGCATCTCGTGAGCGGTGAGCTGGATCTTCGCGGATGTGGCGAGCAGGCGGGCGATGAGGTCGAGAGCGGCGGCGCTCGTTCCGACGATCAGTTGATCCCGGTCATCAAAGTGCAGCCCGTAGAGTGGATACCAGCCGGCCCGCTTCAGCCAGAGCCGGGCAATCTCGTCGCTCGTCGCAACCGGCGACGCGCAGCCGGGGAGTTGCTCACCGAACCAGGTCTGTCCGAACGTGAATGGTTCGGCGCGCTCGTGCCATTTCATGCCGGTGAGATGTCGCCCGTCCGGAGTGAGCGTGACCGCAGCCAGTCCGTATTGGGGACCATCGGCCCACGCAAAACGATAGACGAGATGTTCGGAACCACCTTCCATCCGGAGTGTCGAGTCGCGGGTGATCGTGCCTCGCACGGTGCCACGCTCCTCGACGATTCTCGATGCAGATCCGTTCACCGACCAGCAGCCGGCGATCGGAGGGAGGGAGGGCGGCGCGAGGAAACTTCCGCGCACGTGGAGCGTGGAGAGGGTGCCGCTGGCGCCGTGCGATTCGTCGATGATCAGGCGGATGTATTGGAGGTCGGTGGCCGGGACCTCTTTGAGCTGAACGATCTCGGCTTCGCGGAGCACCTGAGTCAGGAGTGGCTTGAATGTCACGCCATCCAGCGACGATTCGAATCGAAGCTTGCGAACTGCGTACGCGCGCCGGTTGAAGGTGGCGATGCCGACGGCTGTGATCCGCGCGCGCGCCGGCAATGAGAATGTCGCGCTCTGCTGGACATCGTTTGGAGGCGTGGTCCAGGTCGAATCGGTCTCCCCATCGATCAGCCTTGCCGGTGTCTGCTCGAGCGTGAGTTCTCCGGTCCTCGATACGACCGATGCCCCGCGTGCCATGTTGAGGATGCTTTCGGACTCGACGAGCGAGACGGGCTCGCCGGGAGATGGAGACGACGGGCTCGCCGGAGGAACCTCGCGCGAGCAGGCGATCAGGGCCAGCAGGCCGAGGGCGATGGCAGGTGCGTATCTCAAGGCCTGTAGTCGCGACGGTCCACGACGATCTTCGTGACGTCGGCGACGCGCCGGACGGAGTCTCCGACTTTCCTCAGAAGCGACATCCGGTTGCTGCGCACCGACGCATCCTCGACCATCACCATCACATCCTTGAAGAATGTTTCCAGCTCGGGGGCCATGGCGGCGAATGACTGCAAGGCAGCGCCGTAACGCCTGTCGGCGATCATCTCGCTGACCTGGTCTCCCACGACTTCAGAAAGGTCGGCGAGACGCCGTTCCACGTCGAGTTCGAGCAGCGTCCGGTCGATCGGTGCGGGAGTGTGGCCAGCGGTGATGTTGGCGATGCGCTTCGCCGAGTCGAGGATCGAAAGGAAGTTGGGATCGTTGCGGATGTCGCGCAGCGCTCCCGCACGATCGGCCGCATCGGTGAGGGACGAAGCCCAGCCCGCTTCCATCACCGCGGTCACTTCGTCGTAGGCATGCGAGGTCTCGAGCAGCGTCCGGACCCGCTCGCTGAAGAACTCCAGGAGATCCCTCGTGATGCCTGCCGAGTCCGCGTTGTTGTACGCGGCGGCCGCAAATTCGATCAGGCGGTCGACTCCGATGCGGAGTTGACGGCGATCGCGCACGAGCAGGATCTGCACGACGCCCTGCGCTGCGCGGCGGAGTGCGAAGGGATCTTTCGAGCCGGTGGGACGGATGCCGGCCGAGAAGAACCCGAACAGGGTGTCGATCTTGTCCGCGATCGAGACGATCGCGCCGCTGACGCTGCGGGGAAGGTCGTCATCGAGGTTCAGGGGCAGGTAGTGATCGTAGATCGCCTGCCACACCCCTTCCGGCATCCCCTCTTCACGAGCGTAGATTCCGCCGATCTTTCCCTGCAGTTCCGTGAACTCTTTCACCATCTCGGTGGTGAGGTCGGCCTTGCAGAGATGGGCGGCTTTCAGCGGCTCGTCCGCATCGAGTTTCAGTTCGGCTGCGATGGCCGCCACGATCCGTTCGATCCGGCCGGTCTTGCTGGCGTAGTCGCCGAGCTTCTCCTGGAACTGGAGACGCTTCAGCGAATCGAGGCGGTCCTCGAGTTTCGTGCCTCGATCGGTCTCATAAAAGAACCTGGCATCTGCGAACCGCGCGTTCGTCACGAAGGAATTGCCGTAGGCGACGTTTCCGTCAGGATCCGCCTCGTTGTCCATCACCGCGAGGAAGGAGTTCGTCAGCTTCCCATCCGCAGTGCGGATGGGAAGTTGCTTCTGGTGGACGCGCATCACGGTGACGAGCACTTCTTCCGGCAGTCCCAGATACTCTTCGCGAAACTCGGCTCGCACCAGCCCGGGATACTCGGTGAGGTACTGCCATTGCGACCAGATGGACGGGTCGACCGCGGGTGCGCCACCCGCTTCGGCGGCCAGCTTGAGCGCGCGCTGCGCCATGACGTCGCGACGGCGGTAGGCATCGACCACGACGCGGGCCAGTTCGAGCTTCGTCACGTACTCGGAATACGAAGTGACTTCGATCTCATCGCGCGACAGCGTGCGATGCCCGGCGGTCCTGGTTCCCGAATCGATCCCGAACATCGAGATCGGCAGAGGCTGGCCGTCGAGCACCGAGATGATCGAGTGAATCGGGCGGATGTATGAGTGCTCTCCACTGCCCCAGCGCATCATCCGGGGCCAGCGCAGCGCGATCATCGTCTCAGGAATGCGCTCGCGCAGAAGTTCGGCGGTCTCGCGACCGGCCACGTTCCGGCGGATGCGCACGTACTCGTCGCCCGAATCGATCACATCCTCGATCGCAGCCGCGTTCTTCCTGAGGAATCCGAGGAGTGCCTGGGTCGGCTGGCCTGCCGGATCGTAGGAGCTTTTCTTGGGCGGCCCCTTGACCTCGATCTCTCTGTCTTCCTCACGCAGGCGGAGGCCGGAAATGAGGAACGCGATCCGGCGAGGCGTGGTGGTGATCACGACGGAACTGGCCGGGTCGGAGGCACCGAGATCGCCGGCAAGTTTCGCCAGGCGCTCGTGCAGAGTGCGCACGGCCGTCTCGTGCATCCACGCCGGGATTTCCTCAGTGAGCAGTTCGAAGAAGTAGTCAGCCATGGTGAGCCGCAGCGCGGGGCGCTACTTCGCCTCCGTCGATGCTTTCTGCAGCAGCGGAAATCCGAGTTCCCGTCGCGTCGCGAGAAACTGTCCGGCGCAGGCCACGGCGAGGTCGCGAACGCGCTTGATGATGCCGACTCGTTCCGTCACCGAGATCGCGCCGCGCGCGTCGAGCGTGTTGAAGACGTGCGAGCACTTGAGCGTCCAGTCGTACGCCGGCAGCACGAGCTTCGCCTCGAGGCAGCGCCGCGCTTCGCCTTCGTACAGGTCGAACAGCTTCCAGTGCAGATCGACATCCGCCTGCTCGAAGTAGTACTTCGAGAATTCGAATTCTTCCTGCCTGCGGATCGGACCGTACCCGAACCCGCCGCCCCACTCGATGTCATACACCGAGCTTTCACGCGCCAGGAACATCGTCAGACGTTCGAGTCCGTAGGTGATTTCAGCGGCCATCGGTTCGAGGTCGATTCCGCCGGCCTGCTGAAAGTACGTGAACTGCGTGACTTCCATCCCGTCGAGCAGGATCTGCCAGCCCACGCCCCAGGCACCGAGGGTTGGAGACTCCCAGTTGTCTTCCTCGAAACGGATGTCGTGGCGCGTCAGGTCGAGACCGAGCGCGCGCAGCGAGTCGAGGTAAAGCTCCTGCACGTTCAGTGGCGACGGTTTGAGGATTACCTGAAACTGGTAGTGCTTGCCGAGCCGGAACGGGTTGTCACCGTAGCGGCCGTCAGCAGGGCGCCGCGACGGCTGGACGTACGCCACGCTCCACGGTTCGGGACCGAGGACGCGCAGAAACGTCGACGGATGCATCGTGCCGGCTCCTACCTCCAGGTCGAGGGGAGTTTCGATGATGCATCCACGCTCAGCCCAGAAGTTCTGCAGCTTCAGGATGAGCGACTGAAAGGTCACCCGTGCCATGGCGGCGCATTCTAACTCACGCTCGCGAATGACCCCGGCCGAGCACTCAATGCCGGGTCGTGAGTCACGCGTGGACGCCTCCCCGCGTGGCACGGAGAATGCCACTCGTCCACCGGAAACCTCATGAGAACGACCATCGCCCTGATCGCGACTGCGCTGCTGTTCTTTCCGGGATGCCGCGACGAAAAGAGTTCCTCGGGTTCCTCGGAGTCCCTCGGTTCCTCGGGGGTGCTCGATCGGTCGCTTCGTGAAACGATGTACTGCAATCGGGCCGGCAAGCCTGACTGACCATCCGAGGGACCCCGAGGAACCCGAGGAACTCCGAGGAACCGAAAGGAGACCATGACCAATCCCAACCTCTGCCTCAGCTGCGGAAGCGTGCTGCCGCACGGGGCGCAGTTCTGTCCGTCGTGCGGGCTGGAAGTTGTTGCTCCTGTGCATACCATTCGCTCGCGTCCACCTGAGGCGGATGGAACTGGGGCCCCTTTTCAGAGCGAAGTTCGAAGCAATCAGGGTCCGATCCCGATTGAACCTGCGCCGACACGACAACCGTGGGTGCCCGCTGCACCAGATCGCACCAGGGCCTGGATGATTGCTGCCGGAGCCGTCGTTGCCGTGGCGGTCATTGCGATCGTGCTGCTCGTGGCCGCACCGTTCGGCCGGGACGAAACACTCACGCGTCGCACGGTCGAGACCGACACGATTGGTGAGGGTTCGACGCCGCAGCAGAATCCCTCTCTCGGAGTGAATGATTTCCCGGCCAGCCCGACGATCACGGCACCCTCAACGCAGCCGCTCACCGAGTCGACAGCGACGGTCGTGAATGCTCCTCCGCCGGCCGAATCGCCGGCCACGACCAACTCTCCCGCTCCCTCTGCTTCTGCCGCGGACGGAGCGGTCAGCGTCACCGAGCGCGATGCCGTGACGATCGTCCGCAGCGCGGCGCTGAACTACTACAACGGGGTCGCAGGCGATTGCCAGGACGTTCGCAGCGAAGGGTTCGTCAACGCTGGCTACACGATGGCGGTCATCGATCGCTGTTCCGGTGGCAGCGAACTGGGCCGCTGGCGGGTTGATGCTCTGAACGGAGAGGTGTTCCGCCAGCAGGGCGACGGACGCTACGTGAAACCCTAGGGCGAGTTCCTCGGAGTTCCTCGGTTCCTCGGGTTCCTCGGCCTGTGGCGGGGCAACTCCAGAGCTCGCTAAGAACTTACCTGACGCCGCGGCCAGCTCCCCGAGGAACCGAGGAACCCCGAGGAACCCCGAGGAACCGGGAAGAGGGCCCCGATCCTCCCTGTTTGAAAAACAGTACCGTCATGGTACTGTTTCGCGCCCCGGCCTCCGGAGACCCTCCGCAAATGCTGAAAATCTCGAAACTGACTGACTACGGCCTCCTCGCCAGCGTCTACCTCGCCCGGTACGGCGGGAAGATCGTTGCTGCGAGGGAAATCGCCGAGTTCTATCACCTGCCGTTGCCGATGGTGACGAAGGTGCTGAAGGCGTTGCATCAGGGTGGGGTGGTCGGCTCTCACCGTGGCGTGGGCGGCGGATATTCGTTCGACGGGAACGCCGAGACGGTCACCCTCGGACATCTGATTGCGGCACTGGAAGGGCCGTGGGACCTCGTGGAGTGCGAAACGTTTGGTGATGACGGGCACGCGGTCTGTGCGATCCGTGGTGCGTGTCCCTCACGACGATTCATGTTCGGGATCAACAGCGCGATCAAGCACGCGTTCGAGCAGGTTTCCCTGGCCGATCTCGCGAGCGGCGTGGTGCCGGTCCCTGTTCTCGACAAGAGCCGCTTCCGCAAGCGGCGGGCAGTAACCGCTCATTCAGCGGTCCGAGGAATTCAATGAGCGAAATCATCGAGCAGGTTGCGAATCAGGACTACAAGTACGGCTTCGTCTCGGACATCGAGTCCGACATCATCCCGCCAGGTCTGAATGAAGACGTGGTGCGGCTGATCTCGCAGAAGAAAGATGAGCCGGAGTGGCTCCTCGAGTTCCGGCTGAAATCGTTCCGCCACTGGCTGACGATGAAGGAACCGACGTGGGCCAACATCCACTACGGCCCGATCGACTATCAGGGCATCAGCTACTACTCCGCTCCGAAGCAGAAGAAAAAGCTCAACAGCCTCGACGAGGTCGATCCGGAGCTGCGCCTCACGTTCGAAAAGCTCGGCATCTCGCTCGAAGAGCAGAAACGGCTTTCCGGCGTGGCCGTCGACGCCGTCTTCGACAGCGTCTCGGTGGCGACGACGTTCCGGACCGAGCTCTCGAAGGTCGGCATCATCTTCTGTTCCTTTTCCGAGGCTGTGAAGGAACACCCGGAACTCGTCCGGAAGTACCTCGGCTCGGTCGTTCCGTACAGCGACAATTACTTCGCCACGCTGAATTCGGCTGTGTTCAGCGACGGTTCGTTCTGCTACATCCCGAAGGGAGTGCGTTCCCCGATGGAGCTGTCGACCTACTTCCGGATCAACTCCGCGAACACGGGACAGTTCGAACGCACCCTGATCGTCGCCGACGAAGGCGCCTCGGTCAGCTACCTGGAGGGTTGTACCGCTCCGATGCGCGACGAGAACCAGCTGCATGCTGCGGTCGTGGAACTCGTGGCACTGGACGGTGGCACGATCAAGTACTCGACCGTGCAGAACTGGTACCCGGGGAACAAGGAAGGCGTTGGCGGGATCTATAACTTCGTCACCAAGCGTGGCAAGGCGTTCAAGGACGCGAAGATCTCGTGGACCCAGGTGGAAACCGGTTCGGCAATCACCTGGAAGTATCCGAGCTGCATCCTGCAGGGGGACAACTCCGTCGGAGAGTTTTACTCGGTGGCCCTGACCAACAACTATCAGCAGGCCGACACCGGGACGAAGATGATTCACATCGGCCGCAACACGCGCTCGACGATCGTCTCGAAAGGCATCTCTGCGGGACACGGTCAGCAGACCTACCGCGGCGAAGTGAAAATCATGAAGAACGCGGAAGGGGCGCGAAATTACTCGCAGTGCGACTCGCTGCTTCTCGGCGACCAGTGTGGCGCACACACCTTCCCGTACATCGAAGTGCGGAATGCCAGCGCGAAGATGGAACACGAAGCGTCGACCTCGAAGATCGGCGAAGACCAGCTCTTTTACTGCCAGCAGCGCGGAATCACGGCCGAAGACGCAGTCTCGATGATCGTG
>JBKJVD010000127.1:0-6597 GCA_046590585.1 Thermoanaerobaculia bacterium
GATGTCGCCAGCGGCCACGTATCGAGGAAGAAGGATCATGCGGTCGAGCGGCCGCATTGAAACACAGGGGATGACAAATGTTGAATTGTGAATGCTGAATGTTGAATGAAGGACACTTCTGCCTTTTCCTTCACTAGTCGAAATCTTTCATTCAACGTTCGACATCTCCGCTTGCCAGCCGCGCTGTTCGCGAAGGGCGGTGATGTGGCCGACGTGATGGCGCCCGTGCCAGGCGTACATGTTGATCAGCCCGTCGACGGTCATCGTTCCGTTGTCGGGATGGATCAGCGTCCGCGCACACTGCGCCTCGTCGAGCGAGCGCAGCAGGATTGCGAAACGCTCATGGATGGACTCGAGCAGCCGCAGTGAGGTCTCGACCGGCGTCTCGGCAGAATCGGCGAGCGCAGCCCATGCCGACTCGTCATAGGTCTTGATCGTCGGATTTTCCTCGGTCAGCGCCAGCTTCACCCGGATGTAGGCATTGAGGTGGCTGTCCGGGACGTGATGTGCGACCTGCCGGATCGTCCAGCCACCCTCGCGATACGGCGTGTCGAGCTGTTCTGCGGTGAGGCCTTCCACGGCGTGGCGCAACGCCATGGGCGCCGCCTCGATGGCCCGGATGCACTCACCGCGTTCCTTCTCCGTCAACGTCTGCCGATGTTCGAGCTTGCCGGTTGGATATCGTTCGTCGGTCATCCCTTCCTCACTGCCAGCCCGGCAATTCTATCCCGATCATCAGCCGGTTCAAACCCATGACACGGGCGAATCGTTCCACCATTGGCGCCAGTTCCGGGGCAAGGAACGGTTGATCCGGGAACCGATGAACCGGAGGGACCGGCGATGCCAGGCACGGTCATCCTCAGCCCTCCCTCCCGGGCGCGATATCATCCGCGGCCGATGGAACGGTTCGTCTGCATTCATGGGCACTTTTACCAGCCGCCGCGCGAGAACCCGTGGCTGGAAGGTGTGGAGACGCAGGACTCCGCACATCCCTACCACGACTGGAACGAGCGGATCACCGAGGAATGCTACGAACCGAATGCCACGTCCCGCATGCTCGACGCGAGCGACCGCATCCTGAGGATCGTCAACAACTACGCGTCGATCAGCTTCAATTTCGGCCCCACTCTCCTGAGCTGGATGGAGTTACGCGCGCCTCAGACCTACGCTGCCGTGATCGAGGCCGACCGTGCCAGCCGTCTCCGGTTTTCCGGCCACGGCTCTGCGATCGCACAGGCGTACAACCACATCATCCTGCCGCTTGCCAGTGAGCGTGACCAGCGCACGCAGGTGAGATGGGGCATCCGCGATTTCGAAACGCGTTTCGGTCGCAAGCCCGAGGGAATGTGGCTGCCTGAAACGGCAGTCGACATCGCGTCGCTCGAGGTGCTGGCGGTGGAGGGAATCCGCTACACCATCCTCGAGCCCCATCAGGCGGCCCGTTACCGGCCGGCCGGAACGACGGAGTGGACGGAGGCGGCCGGCCATCTCGATCCCACCATGCCGTACCGCTGCATGCTCCCCTCAGGCCGCACCATCACGATCTTTTTTTACGATGGCGCGATCTCGCGCGCGGTGGCATTCGAACATCTCCTGGCCCGCGGAGAGAACCTCGCTCATCGCCTCACCGAAGCATTCTCCGACTCGCGCCATCATCCGCAGGTTGTCAACATCGCCACGGATGGCGAAACGTACGGCCACCATCATCGCTTCGGGGACATGGCGCTCGCCTACGCACTCGAGTACATCGAAGCGCAAGGGCTGGCGAAGCTGACGAACTACGGGCAATTCCTCGAAACGTTCCCGCCAACCCATGAGGTCGAGATCGCCGAATTCACGTCCTGGAGCTGCGTTCACGGCGTGGAGCGCTGGAGGAGTGACTGCGGTTGCAATACAGGAGGCGGCGCTGGATGGAATCAGCAGTGGCGTGCTCCACTCCGCTCCGCGCTCGACTGGCTGCGCGATCGCGTCGCCAATCTCTTCCAGGAAGAGGGCAAGCGGCTCCTCTCGGATCCGTGGGCGGCGCGTGACGCCTACATCGACGTGATCCTGGAGCGCTCCGAGGGACGGATCGATGCCTTCGTGCGCCGGTGGTGTCTGCCGGGCGTCGCGGACGATCCGGCGGCCGTGACCCAGGCGCTCGAACTGCTCGAGATGCAGCGCAACTCAATGCTCATGTACACGAGCTGCGGCTGGTTCTTCAACGACCTCTCCGGCATCGAGACGGTGCAGGTACTCAACTACGCGGCGCGGGTGATTCAGCTGGCCGGGTTGTTCGGATTGCAGCTCGACGACGAATTCGCGGAGCGCCTCGCTCCCGCACGCAGCAACCTCCCGGACCAGGGAACCGGCCGCGATCTCTACGACCGCGAATCGCGCCACACCCGGCTCGACCTCATGCGCGTCGCCGCTCACTACGCCGTGGCATCGCTGTTCGACACCTTCGATGACGACGCGCAGATCTACTGCTACGAAGTCGTGCGCCGCGATTTCGAAGTGGAGAAGGCCGGCCGCTCGCGACTGGCCGTCGCCAGCATCACCGTCCGCTCGAACATCACGCGCGAAGAGGATTCCTTCGAATTCGCGGTGCTGCACCTGGGCGAAACCGAACTCACCGGCGGCGTCCGCAGGACGACGGGGACCGGCGACTACGACGCGCACAAGGCCGAACTGATCGCCGCGATGGAACCGGGCAACATCCCGACCGTGATCCGGCTGCTCGATCAGCACTTCTCGAGCGCGCCGCTTTCGATCCGCTCGCTCTTTCGCGATGAACAGCGGCGCATCTTTCACATGCTCTGCAACGCCACGCTCGAGGAGGCCGAATCGGCGTTCCGCCAGCTTCACGAGCGCTACGATCCGCTGATGCGCTTTCACGCGCGACTCGGAATCCCGATCCCGAAGGTGCTGCAGATGGCCGCCGAGTTCGACCTCAACGTGCAGCTCAAGCACCGGCTCGAGGACGACGACATCTCCCTGACTGAAATCGAATCGCGCCTCCGGGAATCCGTAGACGAGCATGTGACGCTCGACCCGGCCACGCTCATGGCATTCGAGCACGCCGTCAACCGCACCGCGGAACGCTTTCTCGATCGCCCCGACGACATCGACCGCCTCGAACTCTACGAAGGGCTGGTGACCGTCATCCGCGAATCGAAACTCGACGTGAGCCTGCGGCGTGCTGAAAATATCTACTACCACCTGATGAATCGGGTCCGTCCCGCCTTCACTGCCACTGCCGGCTCCCCCGGAGCGGCCGCCCGCTGGCTGGCGTTGTTCGATACTCTCGGCGAGAAGCTCGCCATCAGTCCTGCCCCCTCCGCCAGGCCCGTCCCCATCGACGGCGGCAATCCTGCAAACGTGGTCTCCTGAGGTGAGAGGTGGCGGAGCGAATGCACACATCGGCAGCTGAGGAACACGACGAGCACCGGGTCGCCGGAATCCTCCTGCACCCCACGTCCCTGCCCGGTCCCCACGGGATCGGGGACCTCGGCGACGAACTCCTGGCCTTCCTCGCATGGGCGGAGAGCGCAGGATTCAAGCTCTGGCAGGTCCTGCCACTCAACCCGCCGGGCTACGGCAATTCGCCCTACGGATGTCTCTCGTCCTTCGCAGGAAACCCGCTGCTGATCTCACCGCAGAAACTGGTCGAAGCGCACCTGCTGCCGTCCGACTTCGCCGCGGCGGGCACGACGTTCGAACACGATCACGTCGAGTTCGAGCGCGTGGCCGCGTTCAAGACGGCGCTGTTGCGGACAGCCTGGAAACGATTCGCCGTGCACGCTGACGAGAGAGCGAAACTGAGCCTCCTCACCTTCAAGGACGCCCCTGAACAGCGCGACTGGCTTCATGACTTCGCTCTCTTCATGGCCCTCAAGGAACGCGCTGCCGGCGCGCCGTGGTGGGCGTGGGACGCTGCTCTGGCCATGCGAGAACCCGCCGCGCTCAAACGCGCAGCGACCGAACTCGACGCCGAAATCGGCTTTCACAAGTTCGTGCAGTGGCTCTTCTTCACGCAGTGGACCGCAGTACGCAAGACCGCTCGCGAGCGTGGCATCCAGATCATGGGGGACGTTCCGATTTACGTCGCCAGCGACAGTGCCGACGTCTGGTCGCACCGCGATCTGTTTCAACTCGATGATCGCGGCAGGCCGACCGTCGTTTCCGGAGTTCCACCCGACTACTTCAGCGAGACCGGCCAGCGGTGGGGAAACCCGCTCTATCGATGGGATGTGATGCACGAGACCGGGTATCGCTGGTGGATTGCAAGGATCCGCGGCAACCTTCGCTTTGCGGACGTCATCCGGCTCGATCACTTTCGCGGATTCGCAGCGTACTGGGAAATTCCGGAGCAGGAGCCGACTGCGATCCACGGACGATGGGTAACGGGCCCCGGAAAGGCATTGTTCGAGGCAATCCGCTCCGCGCTCGGCGGCCTGCCCCTGGTCGCCGAGGACCTCGGCTTCATCACGCCCGAGGTGCATGAACTGCGTCGCGCCATCGGCGTTCCAGGGATGAAGATTCTCCAGTTCGGATTCTCCGCGCCCGACAACACCCACGCTCCTCATCGTTACGAACGCCAGACGGTCGTGTACACCGGCACCCACGACAACTTGACGGCGCGCGGCTGGTACGACCAGGCCGGACCCGAAGAGCGCGCGATCGTTGAGTCGTACCTCGGCGACGATGAAGAGATTGCCTGGGCTCTCATTCGAGCGGCGTTCACTTCCATCGCCGAAACAGCCATCGTTCCCGCGCAGGACCTCCTCAGTCTCGGCGCAGAAGCACGAATGAACAAGCCGGGCGCCGAAGACGACAACTGGGGCTGGCGCCTTTTGCCGGACGCATTGACGGTCGAGCTTGCAGCACGCGTGCGGAAGCTCGCGAAAATCACTGGAAGACGGTGAACGGCAGTTCCTCGGGCTGTCGCGGTTCATCGGTTCGTCGGGATTCCAGTTCCTCGGTTCCTCGGAGTTCCTCGGGTTGCTTCTATTGGCTCGACCTTCCGGGTGTTCCGTGGGAGCGAGGAACGCTGGAGATGTTCATGGGTCCCCGCAACCGTGCCATCGCCGTAACTCGCTCGCGTACCCCTTCTCCCGTCGCACGGGAGAAGGTGGCCGAAGGCCGGATGAGGGCGTGCACCCAGGTCGTCCAGATGAGAGAACACGCGGCAAGACATCGTCGTATTCACGATGGCAGGAGAATCAACAGGGCTCCCTCATCCGGCCTCTGGCCACCTTCTCCCGCTGCGGCACGAGAAGGGGAACTTGCATGATTTCCCTCGCTTCAACCGGCGTCGGGATTCCGCGAGTTTCCAGCCTCGGATCGTCACCGAACATGGGAGCAGCACTTCCGCCCACTGAACGCTATTGGTTGAGTTCTAAGACGGCGACCGGGAATGACGCGAAGACTTCGCGCAGTGGCAGCGAGCCATTCGCAGCCACGACCTGCTCGCCGGTGAGGACGTTCGTCCACGTTCCCTCGACCGGCAGGCGCGCCTCCGACCAGACTTCGCCCAGCGGCAGCGCTGGCGCTTTTACGAGCTTCGTCGTCAGGCGCGGAACCACGACGAGTACGTTCCATGATCGGCGGAAGGCGACGACATGCGGTGACGCGTCCAGACCATTCACCCGACCTGTGGCCGCCAGCGGTTCATACGTTCCGTCGCGGAACACCTCGAGCAGCCGGCGACGGGCCTCGAGGATCTTCACGATCGTCCAGAGCTTCACGCCGCCATCCATCCAGTTCTCGAGAAGCCCTGCCGGCGTTGCATCACGGACTGCGGCGAGCATCGTGGCTCGACGCCCGAAGTCGACGGGCCTGCGATTGTCGGGGTCGACCAGCGAGAAATCCCACAACTCACTGCCCTGATAAAAGTCGGGAACGCCGGGTGCGGTGAGCTTGAGCACGGTCTGCGCGAGCGAGTTCAGGAAGCCGTGGAAAGCCACCTTCTTCTGCAGGCGGCGCATCGAGGTCATGAATTCGTCATGCCCCAGCAGTGCGCCGGCGTAGTCCATCACCTTCTTCTCGAACTCCTCGTCGACCGCGATCCAGCTGGTCCGGCTCTTCGCTTCCCGCAAAGCTTTCTCGAGATAGGCCTTCAATCGGTCGCCGACACCGGCTTCCTCGAACGGCTCCAGCGGCCACATTCCGATGAGCGTCTGATAGACGAGCAGCTCTTCGTTGGAATCGGGGATGTCGTCCCCACGAAGTACGCTCGTCAGGCGCGACCACCTGCGCACCTCGCGCGACCAGAGTTCCGGAATCTCGGAGAGGACGTTGATCCTCGCGCGCACGTCCTCACTCCGTTTCGTGTCGTGCGTGGAAGTCGCGTTCAGGGTGTGAGGCCAGTTGCGGGCGAGCTGCGCGTTGAACTCATGGAACGCCGGCAACGGCTCGAACTCCAGCGCGCGGCCCGGTTCGCTCCCGACCTCATTGAGCGAGATCAGCCGGTGATAGTTGTAGAACGACGTGTCCTCCACTCCCTTCGCCATCACACGCCCAGTGAATTGCTGCCAGCGCATGACGAACGCGGCCCAGCGATCGTGCTCGAGCTGGTGAAGATTCGAGGGTGGCTGCATCAGCAATGCGCGTTCG
>JBKJVD010000141.1:0-10565 GCA_046590585.1 Thermoanaerobaculia bacterium
GCCGCGCTACGCTGCGGCAGCGCTCCGCGCGGCTGCAGCTCCGCCGACTCAAAGAAACTCTCAGTATTTACGCGGGTTTGACAGGCTGGCGGGCGTCCTCGCCCGTCGTGCGCCGCAGCGCACTGCTCTCGTCCATCTCACGCGGCACGAACCAACGTCGCCACGATTTGCAACAGGGCACTGGCCGGCCCGGGCGCCGTCCAGCACGGGCGAGGACGCCCGCGAGCCTTCAGGAGCGCCAAGGTTTCTTACCTTAGTCGCCGCGAAGCGCGGTTCATTGGCTCAGGATGACGTGGGACGAGCCCGCTCGCTTTTCCCAACAGCCAACAGCCAACAGCCAACAGCCCGACCCTCACCCTTTCTCCCGTTCCTTGGCGGCGTCCCAGAGTGCGTCCATCTCCTCGAGTTGGAGTTGATCGAGGTCGCGGCCGGTGGCACGGACGGTTGTTTCCATCGATGCGAATCTTCGCGTGAATTTGCGGTTGGTCGACTGGAGGGCTTCTTCAGCGTTGAGGCCGAGCTTTCGTGCGATGTTGGCAACGGTGAAGAGCAGATCTCCGATCTCTTCTTCGATGTGAGTCCTGTCGCCTGAAGTGACGGCCTCGCGCAGTTCGCCGAGTTCTTCGTCGATCTTGTCGAATACCTCCTCAGTGCGGCGCCAGTCGAAGCCGACGCGCGCGGCCTTCTCGGTGAGCCGAGACGCGCGAAGCAATGCGGGCAGCGCCTGCGGCACCCCGGACAGGACGCTCTTGTCTTCTGCCTTGCGCTCGCTGTTCTTCAGTTTCTCCCAGTTGACGAGCACCTCTTCTGCGTCAGCCGCGACCACGTCGCCGAAGACGTGCGGGTGCCGTCGGACCAGCTTGTCGTGAATGGCCGTGATCGAGTCGTAGATGTCGAACGTTCCTTCTTCGCGCATGAGCTCAGCGATGAAGACGGCCTGAAGAAGCATGTCGCCGAGTTCTTCGAGAAGGGAGGCGCGATCTCCGGAATCGATGGCGTCGATCACCTCATACGATTCCTCGATCACGTACGGCTTGAGGTCGGGGAGGGTCTGCTGGCGATCCCACGGGCAGCCGCCCGGGGCGCGCAGGGTGGTCATGAGTTGCACGAGGTCATCAAACGTTTTTCGCGACATGAGGCGATTCTATGTTCAGGTCAGGCGTCAGGGTTAGAAGCAGGGGTCAGAGGTCAGCGGTCGTGCTGGCCCCTGACCCCCGACCCCTAACCCCTGCCCCTAACCGCTTCGATGCTGTAGCCTCTGACCAGCGCCATCGAGTCGCTCAGGTCGAATGCTGCCGCCAGATCAGGTCACCATCATTGCTCCCGAATCGGTCGGATCCCGCATCGCGGAGTACGCCCGGAGTCTGGGGGTGGAAGCCGTCGTGGTTTTGACGGAGGACGAGGCGTCGCGAGTGCTGTTCGAACCCGGTTCGGGACCGCTGCTCCGCAGCGAGATCGACGCCACGCTGCGGTTCGAGGCCGTTCTCGAGAACGCGCCCGTCGGAATCGCAGTGATCGGGGCGGCGGATTTCCGTTTCGAACTCGCCAACGTCCGCTGGCTCGAGATTGCCGAACCGCTGGGGCGCATTCCTCCTTCGTCGTCGGTCGTGGGGCTGCGAGTCGAAGATGTGATTCCGGGCCTGGAGCGGGTGCTCCGCGAAGTCGCGGCCAGCGGCCGGACGAGGGTCGACGAGGCGATGCAGGTATCGACTCCGGCTGGACCGTTTTTCCTCAACCGGACGGTCTCCGCAGTCAGCGGCCGCGATTCGGGAGTGACCGAAAGCCTGACTGTGCTCGTGCAGGATGTGAGCGAACAGGTGCGCACCAAGAAACAGATTGAATCGCTGGCTGACCTCATGGCGGAGCGGTCTGCGCAGCTCGATTCGATCCTTTCCGCGATGACCGATGCGCTCTGGGTGTACGACGACGCGGGTGAGGTGGAAGAGGTCAACAGCGGGGCGCTGGCCCTGTTCGGCCTGGGCTCACGCACCGAGGCGGTGGAGCACGGCTCGCTGGCGGCGATGGAGTTGCGCTATCCCGACGGCAAGAAGATTCCGGCGAGTGATTATCCGCAGGCGCGGGCACTGCGCGGTGAGGTCGTGCCGGACTACCTGGCCATCGGCCGCCACCTGCTCACCGGCCGCGACGTCGACCTTTCCATCGCTGCGGCACCCATCGAGAGCGGTGGTGTGGTGGGGGCGGTCCTGGTCATGCGCGACATCAGCGCGATCCAGGAACTCGATCGCAAAAAGGACGAGTTCCTCTCGGTCGCTTCCCACGAATTGCGTACGCCGCTCACGACGGTCAAGGGGTACACGCAGTTGCTGCAACAGACCGTCGAACACTGCACTCCCTCCGAGCGCCAGACCTACCTCGGGGCTGCAATCGGTGAGATCGAGCGAATGATGGGGCTGATCGCCGAGCTGCTCGACGTTTCCCGGATCGAAACCAAGCGCCTGCACATTCATCCGCAGCCGGTGCAATGGCAGGAGCTCCTCGAGAGACGCGCGGAGGGGTTCCGGATCCAGAATCCCGACCGTGAAATCCGCCTGCATTCCGCGATCGGCGACCATGCGCTGTACGTCGACCTCGATCGAATGCGCCAGGTCATCGACAACCTCCTTTCGAACGCGTTGAAGTACTCGCCGGACGGTACTCCGATCGAAGTCGAAGCCAAGGTGCTGGACGGCGAGATGCACACCACGGTGATCGATCACGGAATCGGGATTCCGCAGGACGAGATCCCGCGGCTCTTCGATCGCTTTCACCGGGCGCGCAATGTCTCGAGCCGCTACTACGGAGGGTTGGGCCTGGGACTTTATATTGCCCACGCCATCGTCCAGGCTCACGGCGGGTCGATCACGGTCGAGAGCCGAGAGGGCGCCGGTTCGCGCTTCCTCCTGCGCCTGCCATTGCATTGACCGGTCCTCTCCAGTTTAGCCGGGTGTGCAACTCACCAACGGCTGTCATCCTGAGCCAATCAACCGCGCTTTCGCGGCGACTTAGGCAAGAAACCTTGGCGCTCCTGGAGGCTCGCGGGCGTCTCGCCCGTGCTGGACGGCGTCGAGCCGGCCAGTGCCCTGTTGCAAATCGCGGCGACGTTGGTTCGTGCCGCGTGAGATGCACGAGAGCAGCGCGCTGCGGCGAACGACGTCCCTGTCGCAAACTCCGAGCGCGTTGCTGCCGGGCGCTCTCTAATGGCGGTGAATCGACAGGACGTCGAGGGCCCGGGCGCCCTCGGACTTCAGCGGGCGGGTCGCCCGCTGGCCTTTCAGGAGCGCCGGGTTTCTTAACCTCAGTCGTCGCGAAGCGCAGTTCAATGCTCAGCATGACAGTCAGGTTCCGAATCCTCATTGCGCATCCTTGTCACCCATGCTTTGCGGTCGAAGGACTGCACGGCGCGACATACAATCGACGCACATGGCGCGCGCCTATCGCATTGCAGCAATCGATGTCGGCACCAACTCGATCCATATGATCATCGCCGAGTCGCATCGCCACGGGTACCGGGTGATCGACAAGGAGCGGGAGATGGTGCAGCTCGGGCGGGGAAGCCTCGAGGGGCGGCCGCTCACCGAGGAGGCCATCGAACGCGGGGTGGCTACGCTGAGGAAGATGGGCGAGATTGCCCGCCGCTGGAACGTCGGCGATGTCGTGGCCGTGGCCACCAGCGCCATCCGCGAAGCCCCGAACCGCCGCAGGTTTCTGTCGCGTGTCCAGAAGGAAGCGGGAATCCAGGTCCGGGTCATCAGCGGGGAAGAGGAAGCCGACCTGATCAACCGGGCGATTCGCAGCGCCGTCGATTTCCACGGCGAGACCGCGCTTGCGATCGACATCGGCGGCGGCAGTGTCGAGTTGATCGTCGGAACGAATGAGGAAGTGTTTTTCACGCGCAGCGAACCTCTCGGAGCGCTACGCATGGCGCAGCGGTTCGAGTTGCAATCGAAGTCGTCGCCCGAGCAGGTAGCGGCATGCCGCAAGGCCGTGCGCAAGGCGCTCAAGAAGTCGCTCTCCCGCGTGAAGTCGCTGGGCTTCGACTTCGTGGTCGGCAGCTCCGGGACGATCGTTACCCTGGCAGACCTTGCGGCAGACCAGCCCGAGGAGATTGCGGTTGCTTCAGGATTGAAGTGGCTCAGCCGAAAGAAACTCAGCGCACTCATCGACGAACTGATGACGCTCGATACTGAAGAGCGTGCACGCAAGTTCGGGATCGATGAACGGCGCAGTGAGACCCTGCTGGCCGGCGGAATCGTGCTCGAGCAGATCCTCATCGGTGTGAAGAGGGAACGCCTGCGTGCGTCGGACGCTGCGCTGCGTGAAGGGATCGTCGAACGCGCCCTCGAACAGCGGCGCATCGTGAAAACTGCCTCGGGGAGTGTCCGGAGGTCTTCCGTCCTCACGCTGGCCGAACGCACGGCCATCGATCAGGTCCACGCCAGCCAGGTGGCGCGGCTCGCGCTCCGGATCTTCGATCAGACCGCGGCGCTCCACGACCTGGGGACCGGCGAGCGGGAGTTCCTCGAATACGCCGCGATCCTTCACGAGGTGGGTACCCATGTGTCATTTCAGGGTCATCACAAGCATTCCTACTATCTGATCAGCCATGCCGGCCTGAAAGGCTTCACGGCCGAGCAGGTGGCGATTCTCGCCAATGTGGCGCGCTACTACCGGAAGGCTACGCCCGACCTCGAGCACCAGAATTTCGCGCAGCTTTCGAAACCGCGCCAGCATGTGGTGATGAAGCTCGCGGCGATCCTCCGGATCGCTGCCGCACTCGATCGAGGCCGGCGGGGAGCGGTGCGCGACAT
Source organism: Thermoanaerobaculia bacterium (assembly GCA_046590585.1). Taxonomy (GTDB): domain Bacteria; phylum Acidobacteriota; class Thermoanaerobaculia; order Gp7-AA8; family Gp7-AA8; genus JBKJVD01. Next base: position 4,809 of record JBKJVD010000141.1, read on the forward strand.
TGCCGTGACTGTGGAGAAGAACTCGGCGCGGTTCACGATCCGGCCGCGCGATGAAGTGGATGTGGAGGTCGAAACCGCGGTCCGCAAGTCGAAATATTTTTCATCCGTATTCGAGCGCGGCGTGAGTTTCGAAATCGCGAGGTGACGATGGACCCCGAGACGACGGACGAAGAGCAGGGCAGCCAGCCCGGGAAGTTCATCGTCCTGCTGCGCCATGGTCTCGCCGAAGAGAAAAGCGACGCAAAGAAGGATGAGGATCGCAGTCTGACTTCCGAGGGGCATGCGCGGATGAAGCAGATCGCGCGCGGGCTGGAGCGGGTGTTTCCGAAGGCCGAGGCGATTTATTCGAGCCCGCTGCTTCGCGCCGTGCAGACTTCGCTGTGGGTTGCGAAAGGCTACCGTTCGCGCGTCAAGGTCAACACTTCCGATTTCGTCCGCCCCGGGATTTCCGGCGGAGACTTCGCGGCCTTTCTGCAGTCGCTGCCGGAGCGGCGCGTGATCGTCGTCGGACATGAACCGGCATTGACCAGCCACTTCACGCACCTGACCGGGCTCGAACATCCGGAGCAGATCGAACTCAAGAAGGGCGGCTGCTACGGCCTGCGTCTTCGCACCGACGGATCGGCTGCCGTCGAGTGGATGCTCTCGCCTGGAATCCTGCGGAAACTCGCAGACTGAAGTCGCCGGCTAGCCTTTCTTTTTCTTCGCTTTCTTCGCTCGTTTCCGCGTGCTGGCCGGCTTGGCGAGGCTGTCTTCGTACGAGCCGACTCCCACCGATTCTGCGAGGGCGATTTCGATGAGCCGTTCCTGGCTGCGAATCAGCGGTGGTCGTCCCGTACGCCTTCGATACGTTCCGTCCGGCAGCAGCTTCCAGGCCTTCACGTTGTCGGCGAGCGAGGTGGCCAGGATTTCGTTTTCGATGCGCGCCTGCAATTTCGGGTCGCGGATCGGGAAGGCCAGCTCGACCCTCCGGAAAAGGTTCCGCGGCATCCAGTCGCCGCTGGCGACGTAGACCTCGGGCGCGTCTCCATTCCGGAAGTGAAAGATCCTGGTGTGCTCGAGGAATCGGTCGATGATCGAGGTGACGCGGATGTTCTCGCTCAACCCTGGTACTCCAGGAACGAGGCAGCAGATCCCTCGAATGATGAGGTCGATGCGCACGCCGGCACGACTGGCGTCGTACAGGGCCTCGATCACGGTCGGCTCGACGATCGCGTTGATCTTGACGATGATTCGCGCCGGGCGGCCGGCCGCTGCGTGGTCGGCCTCGCGCCGGATCATCCTGAGCACCCAGGCGTGATAACCGAGCGGCGCCACGATGAGCCGGTTCCAGTTCCAGCTCTGCGAGGGCTGTTCGAAGATCTCCTGCACATTCGCGATCCCGTAGCCGGTGAGCAGGTTCATCACACGCGCGACATCGTCCGCGATCTCAGGATCGATGGTGAGCAGATCGAGGTCGGTGTAGAGCCTCGCTGTGGCTCCGTTGTAGTTGCCGGTAGAGAGATGGACGTAACGCCGAAGCTCGCTCCCCTCGCGGCGAACCACGAGACAAACCTTGCAGTGGGTCTTGATTCCCACCAGTCCATACACCACCTGCACGCCCGCTTCTTCGAGCCGGCGGGCCCAGGTGATGTTCTTGAGTTCGTCGAAACGGGCCTGCAACTCCACGATGGCCGTGACCTGCTTGCCCCGTTGCGCGGCACGGGCCAGGGCCTCGACGATCGCCGAGCTCGTATCGGTGCGGTAGAGCGTCTGCTTGATCGCGACGACGTCGGGATCGTCCGCCGCGCTCTGCACGAACTCGACGACCGGCGTGAACGAGTCGTAGGGCCGGTGCAGTAGCACGTCGCCTCGTCTCACGATCGAGAAGATGTCTTCGTTCAGCGCGAGCTGCGCCGGAATCCGGGGATTGAAGGGCGGATCTTTGAGAGCTGCCTTGGATGGGCGGCGGTAGATGTCCATCAGGTCGCCCAGCTTTGGCAACCCAGGCGTCGAGAAAATCTCGTCGCGTGTGAGGCGCAGTTCCTTCATTAGAAGCTGCAGCACTTCATCGTCAGCGCCTGCGGCGATCTCCATCCAGAGAACGTCTTTCCGTTCACGTTGACGCAGCTCGCTCTCAACCGATTTGAGGAGATCCTGGACTTCGTCTTCCTGCAGCGTGAGGTCGGCGTGGCGGATCACGCGAAACGGAATCGCGGTCAGCAGCCGCAGGCCTGGGAAGAACGACTGCACGTGCGCCGTGATGACTTCTTCGAGAGGAATGAAGCGGCCCTTCCGCGCGTCGACGGGCAGGAAACGCGGAAGCAGGGATGGAACCTTGATGAACGCGATGTGACGCGAACCGCCATTCGGAGTTTCGAGTACAGCTGCGAGATTGAGGGCCCGGCTCGCCAGAAACGGAAACGGATGGCCTGGATCGACGGCGAGGGGAGTGAGGACCGGCGCGACATGCTGCTCGAACGTTTCCCGCAGCGCGGCCTGATGCTTCTTCGAGAGCTTGGCGAAGGTATCGATGCGGATGCCCGACCGGCGGAGGACCGGAAGCAGTTCGTCGAGCGTCTGGTACATCTCGCCGAGGAGCCGGCGGATGCGGTCGCGCATGAAGCGCAACTGCTGGCGCGGCGTGAGACCGTCGGGCGAACGATCCTGAATGCCGCTGGCGACGATTTCCTTGATTGCGCCGAGTCGGACCATCAGGAACTCGTCCAGATTCATCGAAGCAATGCTCAGGAACTTGAGGCGCTCCAGAGTCGGAACGGTCGCGTCCCTGGCCTCGGCCAGCACCCGGCCGTCGAACGCGAGCCAGCTCAACTCCCGGTTGAAAAGGTGGATGACCGGGCTACTGCCGGCTGGAGCCGGAGAGGCTGGAGCCGGATTCGGAGGCTTGGCGGCGGCGCGAGCAGTCATCGGCGCACTAGGATAGCGTTGCCGGGTCCCTCTGACTTCGCGGCGAACGCCCCGAGATCGGCTTTACGCCGAATTTACATCCGTTGCGCTTCCAATCCACAGGGGGCGCCTTACATTGCGCGTATGAAGAAATTGACTTCGATCAGCCAGGTTGTCTCCGCCATGATGTTGCTCGCCCTGCTGGGCTGTGGAGGCAACGAAACGCCGGGCGGCGGCACCTCCACGAGCGCTGCACAGAATGGCGCGGCATCGACCCGGCCGATCACGATCAAGGGCTCCGACACGATGGTGGTCCTGGGCCAGCGATTCGCCGAGGAGTACATGAAGGCCAATCCAGGAACCGTGCTTCAGGTGAATGGAGGCGGCTCGGGTACGGGAATCGCCGCGCTGATCAACGGTACGGTGGAGCTGGCCCAGTCCTCCCGTTCGATCAAGGACAAAGAGCGCGCGGACATCGAGAAGAACCGGCACACCCAGCTCAACGAGACGCCGGTGGCGCTCGACGCGCTCGCAGTGTTCGTCAACGAAGCCAACGGTGTGAAGAGCCTCTCGGTTCAGCAGCTGGCCCAGGTATTCAAGGGTGAGGTGACCAACTGGAAGCAGGTCGGCGGCAGCGACGCCACCATCATCCTGTACGGCCGTGAGAACAGCTCGGGCACCTACGAATACTTCAAGGAGCACGTGCTCAACAAGGGCGACTTCGCGCCTCGTACGCAGACGCTGGCTGGCACGGCCGCGGTGATCAGCGCGGTCGCAGCGGATCGCAACGGAATCGGCTACGGCGGGATCGCCTACGCGAAGGGCGTGCGTGCGATCGGGATCAGCAAGGACGCAACGTCTGCAGCCGTGGAGCCGAAAGAGGCGAGTGTCAAGGATGGCTCCTACCCGATCTCGCGCAAGCTCTTCTTTTACTGGGTGGGATCGGCCGGCCCCGACATCAAGAAGTATGTCGACTGGGCCATTTCCGCAGAGGGTCAGTCGGTCGTGAAGGACGTCGGTTATTTCCCGCTCTCGGATGCGCCGGCCTCGATGACGACGCAAACGACATCCAGCGTGCCGGTTGGCACCAGCACCACCAGCACCTCTCACTGATTCATGGCCCACGATCGCCTCAGTCTCGGGCGCAACGCGCGAGCCCGCATCATCCGGGACACGGTCATGACGAGCGTCTTCACGCTCGCCGGCTGGGTGGCGATTGTCTTCATCCTGCTCATTTTTGCGTTCACGTTCAAGGAAGCATTGCCGGTCCTCACCGACCCTGAGACACGTAAGGAAGCGAGCCTGCATTCGTTCTTCGTGGAGAAGCAGGAAGGCGACACCCTCGAGCAGAAGTACATGTGGCAGCCGGTCGGCGACGTGCCGAAGATGTCGTTCATTCCGCTGCTTCTCGGGACGTTGAAGGCGACCATGGTCGGTCTCCTGTTCGCCTGTCCGATCGGTGTGGCCGCTGCGCTGTTCACGTCCGAGTTTGCTCCTCCGAAGTTGCGGGAAATCATCAAGCCGACGATCGAACTGCTTGCCGGCATTCCTTCCGTCGTCCTCGGTTTTTTTGCGCTCCTTGTCCTCGCGACGTGGCTTCAGTCGGCATTCGGATTCACGTACCGGCTCAATGCGTACAACGCCGGTCTCGCGCTCGGGATCGCGCTGCTGCCGGTGGTATTCACGATCAGTGAAGATGGCCTGGCTTCCGTGCCGCGACATTTTCGCGAGGCCTCGCTGGCGATCGGGGCGTCGCGCTTTCAAACCGCATGGCGGGTGGTGCTCCCGGCAGCGCTTCCGGCCGTCTTCGCATCGTTCGTCCTGGCGTTCGGGCGCGCGATTGGCGAGACCATGATCCTGCTGATGGCAGGCGGGAATGCGGCGATCACTTCACTCAACTTCGGCGATCCCCTGCGAACCCTGTCTGCGACGATCGCGGCGGAACTGGGTGAGGTCGTGTTCGGCGACCCGCACTACTCAGCGCTCTTCTTCATGGGCACGCTGCTGTTCGTCATCACGTTCGTGAGCAACACGTTCGGCCAGTGGGTCATCGCCCGGATGCAGCGCCGCCTGCAGGGTGACGCGACATGAGTTCGACTCCGCTGGTGTCGTGGGCGGTTGCTTCGGGGAAGCCGCGCAAGAGTTTCGGTGAGCTGATCTCGATCGGGCTCCTCGGCCTCAGCATCGTACTGATCCTGGCGATCCTCGTAGTGATCCTGGGGAACGTCGCCATCGAGGGCGCGCCGAACATTTCGTGGAAGTTCCTCACCGAGAAACCGTCGGAGGGGCTGACTGGTGGCGGGATCTTTCCGGCCATCGTCGGCACGAGCATTCTCGTCCTGCTGATGACGATCGCCGCGGTTCCACTGGGAGTGGCCACGGCGGTTTACCTGCACGAATACACGCCTGGAGAATCGCCGCGGCAGGCCTGGGCACGCTTCAAGGCCTCGAAAGGGCAGCGGGGACGCCGGAAACTCCTGAGGACGTTCTTTCTTGCGATCGCGGCGGTCATTACGCGGAGCGCCGTGGCCAATCTCGCGGGAGTTCCGTCGATCGTGTTCGGCCTGTTCGGACTCGGGTTTTTCATCCAGTTCGTGGGACGCTCGATGGATCGCGCGCTCGCGCAGCCTGGGGAATTGATCTGGGGTCAGGGCAACCTGTTATGGGCGGCGCTGACGCTTGCGCTGCTGACCCTTCCGACGGTGATCGTGGCGACGGAGGAAGCGCTGCGCACGGTTCCCCAGGAGATGCGCGCCGCGTCGATTGCGCTTGGCGCCACGCGCTGGGAAACGATCCGGCGGATTGTTCTTCCCGGTGCCCTTCCGGGAATCATGACCGGCGCGATACTCGGGATCTCCCGTGGGGCGGGAG
>JBKJVD010000250.1:0-5999 GCA_046590585.1 Thermoanaerobaculia bacterium
GATCATGGACGCGAAGGAAGAACTCCTTAAACACACCGGCTTCAAATACAACTTCGACAGGATGGTCTACCTCAACCGAGCATCGAGGAAGCTGTTCAGCGTCGAAGCAATTGAGGACCATTCGTTTGAATGGCTGCGCGACAGAATTGCGGAAGCACCTGACGAAGCCTGGCAGTTTTATTTCAACGAGGCGCCGCCACCCGCCGTCATTCGTGAGTTCCTGGTCGAACTCGAACAGCATGCGGCTGGTTGAGGACCTTCTTCGAGCCGAGTACGTCGAGATCAGGCCCGCTCTTCAGCGGAGCCTGACGGCAGTTGAAATCGAAGTCGCTCACCTGCTCCTCCCCACGAAGCTGGATTTGCAGCCGCACGAGCAGGTCCTGGTTCGGGGGCGCGTGAAAGACTGTGAAAGCGCCGTGGACGCGCTTCGTAGACGCCAGGAAGGCGGAAGATTCGACACTGACGATCCCACGAAGTACTCGCTGCTCGCTTTGCCAGACCTGGTTGGCATTCGCGTTCTAACCTTTCCGCCTTCGCGGCTCGACGCGGCACTGGAAGTGATTTCTGGACGCATCCAGGGCTGGACTGCTGACCATGTGTACGGTCGTGATCACACTCTGGATTCCCCACCTGTGGCCTGGAAGTTTCATGGCCTATGGCTCCCCGATGATGACTTTCACAGCGAAATCCAGATCGCATCGCTCTTGCTCGGCCTCTTCTGGGAAGTCGAGCATTCGGCGATCTATAAACCGAGTCCGCGGCTCCGCGGTGTCGCCGAGTCGATGTCCATGAGGGCTCGCACCGATGCTGTGACGACCGCACTTCGGGAGTTCGAGGAAGAGTTCAGTCGAGTCGTAGAAGCGGACCTGGACCTGCCATGATCCAGCCGCGGGTTCAGCGCAGTGTCCGCGTTCCAGTTTCGCTCCCGGGAGCCAGCGGCCTGCCCTCACGATTCGCGAATCATCCGGGCTGGAGGCGTTGCGCCAGCGCGACCGCGCCGATCAGACCGACCTGCTCGTTGGTGATCACATCGACCGGAATCTCCATGAGCAGTTCCCGGAAACGTCCCTTCCGGAGGAACGCCGTCATGAAATGACCGTCAAGGAACCATGACTGGTTCTTTGCTGCAATCCCGCCCGCCAGAAACACGCCGCCTCGCGCCAGGACGCGCAGCGCCATGTTGCCCGCTTCGGCGCCATAGATGTCGACGAAGATCTGCACGGCGCGCCGCGCCCGCGATTCTCCCGATGCCGCGCGCTCGGCGATCTCGGGTGGTGGCAGTTCCTCGCCCCCGAGAAACGTGTAGATGTTGACGAGTCCCATCCCCGAGACGAGCCGCTCCCAGCTCACATGACCGTAGCGGGCGTGCAACTCGAGAAAGAGTTGGGTCTGTTCCTCGTCCTGGGGCGCGAAATCCTGATGCCCTCCCTCGGTCGGGATCACCACGTGCTCGGTCCCGTGCTGCACCAGGATCGCTTCTCCGAGCCCCGTACCCGCGCCGAGGATTCCGATGGGGGCGCTGCGGACTCGGTCGCCGCGCTGGAGCGAAAGGAGGTCGTGCGGTCCGAGGAGCGGCACGCCGATCGCGACCGCGTAGAAGTCGTTCACCAGGCGAATGCGTTCGATGTGGTTCGACGACATCAGGTCGGAAGTGCGCAACCTCCAGCCGACATTCGTGACCGTCGCTTCGTTTCCGAGCACCGGCCCGGCCACAGCAAGGCAGGCTGCACCGATCGAACCCGGGCAGCGCTGCTGGAACTCATGCAGCAGATCCTCGAAGTTGGGATACGCCCCGCTGTCGAACCGTCCCTCGGCCGACACCTCACCGCTCTCTTCCACGCAGCGAAGCAGCGTCTTCGTTCCGCCCACATCGCCGGCAATCACGCGCATCTGCGGATGGTAACCGGGAACGCGGAACCGTGCCCCCGAGGCCGGTTCACTTTGCCACGTTGCCTGGCGGGAACCCGAAGCTCATTCTCACCGCGCTGTATTCCGGCGGGACGCCGCCATCACGTCGCCGGATGACCAGCGGCGGCTCGACGAACGCGTCGTACTGCGGCGGGATGTCCTCCGAGCGCGATGCAGCAAAAAGCGTGATCAGCGGCGGCTCGCCATCGCGGAAGACGACGTCGCGGCGTCGCACCAGCTTGAGTGACGCCTCCGCGACTGCTTCCATCGCGCGATCGAGTTGCGCGGTCGGGAAAACGAACACGAACACGCCACCTGGCGCGAGGATGCGGGCCGCGGTCTTCGCATAGTCAAACACGCTTCCGCGAACTTCGATCCGCGCCGGAACTGCCTGCGGATGCTCCGCAGCGGTCGCGGTCCCGATCGGAAAGTAGGGCGGCGAGCCGAGCACGAGGTCGAACTGCTCATCGTCGCGAAACATCGCCGGGTCGCGGAGATCTCCCAGCCGCTGGTCGAACCGTTCAGTGAGCCCGTTGTATCGCACGCTCTTCAGCGCCAGGCGGAAGGAGATCTCCTGCGCTTCCACAGTCACGAAGCTCGCACCGGCGAGGCGCCAGGCAGCGATCAGCGCCACCGAACTGATTCCACTCCCCAGATCGGCGACCCGTTCGGCACGCGGGACCACGGTCGTTCCGTACCAGGCCGTGATGACATCGTCCGTCGAGTAGCGATGCCCTTTCTCGTACTGAAAGATCCGGAAGTAACCGCAGAGAAAATCGAGCGACTCCCCCTCTTCCACGTCCACCCCCGCCGGGGGAACGGGACCGGGTCGGCGCCAGCCGCGGTAGGTGGGATCGGTCATGGGTCGGAGGGAGTTCGGGGGCGGTACGTTCGAAGGCAGAAGGCAGAAGGCAGAAGGCAGAAGCGAGGTGTGAGAAGAATCGGGGAACCACCCACCGCCCCTTCTGGTTTCCAGTTTCTGGTTTCTAGTTTCTGGTTTCTGCCTTCTGCCTTTCGTAGAACGGGAGCCGGCGCAAGCGCCGGCTCCCGAAAATGAAAGCTACTTTGCCGCCGGCTTCTCGAAAATCTTCGCGTCGATTGCTGGATTGATGTCGATGCTGGTCACCTTCACCTCACCTGCTTTCTCGCCGGCACGGATCATTGTCGTGGCGGACGGCATCATGATTCCGCCGTAGCTCTTCCAGTCGGAATAGTCGGTGAACAATTCGCCAGACATCGGACCGCGCCCCTGCGATGACTTGCGCAGAATGCGCCCGGTCGAGGGATCGACGTACCACTTGATGGCATGTCCGTCGGCGTTGATCGACAGGATCTGGGCCTCCACGTCACCGACCTTCTCGGTGGCACCGAGGGTGAAGATGTACTTCGGGTTGTCGAGGTTCTGAAGCACCGAGATCGGCTCGGTTTTCAAGTCGCCAGCCATCGAGTCGCGCTGCGATCCAGGCAGGTCCTGCGTACCGGGCGGAGTCGGGACGAAGGCGACCGAGCCGGCCGACACCGTGATGATCTCCCCCATCGGGAGTTTCATCGTGACGCGCTGGGCGTCCGGGTAGCGTGTCAGCGCTTCCACGTCCGCTTGCATTTCGCCCTGCGGGGTCTTCATGGTCATCGTCGCGACAGTGCGCATCGACTTGACTGCGTCGATCTTCGCCTTGCCACCGACGAAGTCGCGCACCTTCATGGCGAGCGCCGAGGCCTGAGCGGACGATGCAGCGGGTGCCGCCGCGGCCGGGGTGGCGCTCTTCTTTTCCGCGCCGAGTTCCGGGATGGTGATGTCGATCCTGGTCACCGTACCGAGTGAGGAGAGGGGCTTTTCAAAGTCCTTCTCGTTGCCGACGATCAGCAGGGCCGCGTCGTCCGGGTGCACGTACTTCTGCGCGACCCTGGCGATGTCCGCCGCCGTCACCTTCTCCACGAGGGCGGGGTAACGGGTGTTGAAATCGGCCGGGTAGCCGTAGAACTCGAGCTGCAGGCGCTGGTTGAGCGCCTTCTCCTTCGAGTCCATCGTGAATACGAATGCGTTGAGGATCGAGTTCTTCGCGAGATCCAGTTCTTCCGCCGTGACCGGCGAGGTACGGAGCAGTTTGATCTCGTTGATGAGCGCATTGACCGTCTGCATCGTCGTGCCGCTCTTGGTCGAGGTCGAGGCGCGGAACAGGCCGGGGTGATCCCAGCCGCTTCCCACGCTGCCGCCGACACCATAGGTCAGGCCCATCTTCGAGCGGAGGGAGTTCATCAGACGGCCGGAAAATCCGCCGCCGAAGATTTCGTTCATCACCTGCACGGCTGCGTAGTCCGGGCTGTTGCGGGTGAATCCTGCGTGCACGAATGAAATGCTGGCCTGGGTGACGTCGTCCTTCGGGATGAAGTAGGCGCCCGGCTTTGCCGCGGTGATGTCGGTCGGCGCAGCGGGAGCCTGCGGTCCCTTCTGCCACTTGTCGAAGGCGCCACGAAGACGCTTCTCCATCGTCGCGCTGTCGAAGTCGCCGACGAACCCCAGGATGATGTTGTTCGGGTGGACGAAACGCTTGTGAAAGGCGAGCAGGTCCTCGCGCGTCACGGAGGCCACGGTCGAATACTCGGGCTGGCGGATGTACGAGGAACTTGCGCCATATCCGAGCTTCACGGCTTCGCGACGGAGGATTCCGTCCGGCTCATCGTTTCGGCGGGAGATGCCGGTGTTGAGCTGGTTCTTCGCGAGATCGATCTTCTCCTGCCGGAAGGCCGGGTTGCGCAGCACTTCGAGAAACAGGGGAAACGCAAACTCGAAGTCTCCCTTCAGGACATCGAGCGAGACCGAGCTCGAATCGTCATCCGCTCCGGCCTCAATCTTCGCGGCCCGCGACTCGAGCATCTCGTCGAGCTTGTCACCGGTTTTCGTTTCGGTCCCACCGGTGCGCCAGGCCTGTCCCAGGATCTCCGTGAGTCCCGCCTTGGCAGCAGGAACGTCCCGTGATCCTCCGCGGATGACCGCGCTGCCCTTGATGAGCGGCAGCTCGTGGTCTTCCTGCAGGAAGATCACCATGCCGTTGGCGAGCTGGATCCGCTTCGGCTGCACGGGCGAGAAACTGCGCATCGCCGGGGTCTTGATGTCACGATAGTCCTTGACCTGCGCGGCGGCCGGTCCCGCGACGGCAAGCAGTGCCACCGCTCCGACGGCAATTCGATTCAGCGCCTTCATTTCGCATCTCCCTTCGCCGGCGTTGCTGCAGCCGGTTTGGCCGAGTCGATCCGGCCGATGGTGCGGTTGTTGACCGTGAACGTCGCATTCGCGACGCGGCGCACGTCAGCAGCGCTGACCTTGTCGATCCGGTCGACGCTGCGGAAGAGTTCGCGCCAGTCGCCCTGGATGGTCTGGGTCATCGCCAGTTGCAGAGCCAGACCTGCGTTGTTGTCGAGCTGCCGAAGCAGCGCTGCCTTGACCCGCGTCTTCACCGAGGCCAGTTCGTCGGCCGGAACGTCTTCGTTCTTGAGCCGCTCGATCTCGGCGCTGATGGCGGGAGTCATCTCAGCAGCAGTCTTCCCTGCCGAAGGAACGGCGAGGAACGTGAACAGGTTCGGGTACTTCTCACCGGGGAAACCGTTGAATCCACCAGCCTGCACGGCGATCTTCTGGTCGCGGACCAGGGCACGGTAGAGCCGCGACGTGCGGCCGCTCGACATCAGCATCTCGATCACGGAGTAGGCCGCGTCATCGGGATCGCTGACCGCCGGGCGGTGATAGCCCTCGAGGTAGATCGGCTGCGCCGTTTCGCGCGTGATCACGAGGCGCTCGGAGTTCTGCGGCGGCTCGACGGTGCGGAGTGGCCCGGGCAGCGGCGCCTTCGGCAGACGGCCGAAATATTTCTCCATGACCGGCATCACTTCAGCAGCCTTCACATCGCCAACCACTGCGACCGTCAGGTTGCCCGGAACGTAGTACCTGCTGAAAAACTCCTTCGCATCAGTCGCGGAGAAGGCCTGAAGGTCGGATGTCCAACCGATTCCGGGAGTTCCGTACGGATGCGCCGAGAAGGCGGTGCCGAGGAACTGGAGCAGGAGACGGCCGATCGGGCTGCTCTCCGAACGCA
>JBKJVD010000176.1:0-13417 GCA_046590585.1 Thermoanaerobaculia bacterium
CCCCGGAGTTCCTCGGGTGGTAGTAGCGTCACTGCGCAGGTTCAGCTACTCTCCCCATGTGACTGATCTCGATTCTACACAGACCTCCCGAACACGCCTGATGCTGTCGGGAAAGACGCTTTTCGCCAGGCTGGGATACGAGCAGACTTCCACTTCCGCCATTGCTCGCGAGGCCGGGACATCCGAATCGCAGCTGATGCGCTACTTCGGGGGGAAGAACGGCCTGCTGGAGGCGATCCTCAACGAATCGTGGACGGGCCTGAACCAGCAGATTTCGCGGATCGTGCCGGAGGCGGCGCACAGCAGGGAAGCGCTCTCCCGCGTCCTGACCCTCGTGCTCGAAGCCTTCAGCCGCGATCACGACCTGGCCTTCCTCTTCCTCTTCGAAGGGAGACGACTGAGAGGCAGCGACGTCATCCTGTCGAAGGGTTTCCTGCTCTTTCACGACCTGATTCAGAAGTTGATCGCGGCAGGCCAGCAGGATGGCTCGTTCCGGAGCGATGTGTCGAGCGAGGTACTCGGCTCCGCCCTCCTGGGTTGCGCGGAGGGAATGATCCGGGACCGGATGATCGCGGAACGGAACGGCGGCACCGACGCCTACGGCGAGCGCGACATCAGCACGACGTTCCAGGTGATGGTCAACTCGATTGCCGGCCAGCGCGAGGATTGATGCGGGAGCGTGACGTTAGCGCCGCCGCCGCAAGAGTGGACAGCAAACCAACATGTCTGGCTGTTGGCTGTTAGATGTTGGGAAAAGCGGAGAACCGTCACGCGAGGAAACAGTACGCGTCCGCCTTTCCCAACAGCCAACAGCCAACAGCTACAAGAGAGCACTTCGAAGTAGAATCCGGCCCCCATGAAACTGTCCCGCGAGTGGCTCAATGATTACGTCGACATTTCGGACCTGAGCGATGCTGAAGTCGGCGAGCGCCTGACGGGGATCGGTCACGCCATCGAGGCAGTGGAGACGCACGGCGGCGATACGGTCTTCGACGTCGAGATCACGACGAACCGGATCGATGCGATGTCGCATCTCGGGATGGCTCGCGAACTTGCTGCGGCGCTGGGACGCAGCGTGCGGAACGAGCCGGCCTCCACCTTCGAGAGCGCGGTGAAGACTGCCGACGTCACGATCCGGATCGAAGCGCCTGAGATGTGCCGGCGTTACTCCGCCCTGGTCATTCGTGGCGTGAAGGTCGGTCCCTCTCCCGATCGTGTGCGCCGCCGGCTGGAAGCGGTCGGTCTCCGTTCCATCAACAACGTCGTCGACGTCACGAACTACGTGATGCTGGCCCTCGGACATCCGCTTCATGCGTTCGATCTCGCCCGCGTGAATGACAGGACGGTGATCGTTCGCGCCGGAGTTCCAGGCGAGACTCTGAAGACGCTCGACGGCGAGACGCGGGCCGTCGATGCGGAGACGGTCATCATTGCCGACGGACGCGCTGGTACCGGCCTCGGCGGAATCATGGGTGGTGCCGAGAGCGAGATCGGCGACGGCACGACCAGCGTGATGCTCGAATGCGCCTGGTTCACCCCGGCGGTGATCCGCCGCACCGCGCGAAGGCTTGGAATGAAGACCGACGCCTCGTATCGCTTCGAGCGCGGGGCCGATCCGAACGACACGCTCCAGGCGATCGGCATGGCTGCGTCGATGATCGTCGAAGTGGCCGGCGGAACGGCCGAGGCTCCGATCGATATCGTTGCGGTGGAGTCGAAGCCGGTGACGCTGACGTTGCGCAGCACACGCATTGCGGAGTCGTCCGGCAACGCGGTCGACACGATCTACGCGCGGGAACTGTTCAAGCGGCTCGGGTTCGGCGTGGCCGACCTCGCGGATGGTCTGACCATCACGGTCCCGACTTACCGCGGCGATATCTTTGAAGAGACCGACCTGATCGAGGAAGTGCTCCGCTTCTTCGGCTACGACAATGTTCCTGCTTCGTTGCCGCGGGTGACCACCGGGGACGCGCGACCGAACCTGGTCGGGGAAGCGGAAGACCGCATTCGGGGAATCCTCGTGGGATCGGGGCTGAATGAAGTCGTGAACTATTCGTTCATTCACGCCGCGCACAATGCGATCTTCTCGCCGGAGCGGCCGATCCTCATCACGAATGCCCTCAACGAAAACATCGCGGCCATGCGGCTGACCATGATCCCGGGAATGCTCGAGAGTGTCGCGTTCAACCGATCCTACGGAACGCGCGACGGAGCGATGTTCGAAGTGGGGCGCACCTATCATCGTGCCGCGGAAGGCGTGCAGGAACGGCATCGCGTTTCGGTCGTCATGTACGGATCGATCGGCACCCACTGGGGCGACGCGAAGCGCCCGGTCGACTTTTTCGACATCAAGGGTGTGGTGGAGCAGCTCGCGCAGAAGTTTCATGTGACGCTCGAGCACGGAGTCAGCAGTGTGACCTGGCTTCGCAGGGGACAGGCGGCAGTGGCGAAGTCGGGAGGGCGCGAGATCGCGCACTTCGGATTTCTTGCGAGCGATGTCCTCCAGCGTTTCGGCCTGAAGGGAGACGTCGCTGCAGCCGAGATCGACACCGCGGAGTTGATGGAATCGGTCAGCGAATGGAAGATGAGCCAGGTAGCCCGGTTCCCCGGAGTGCCGATGGTGCTCGGCCTCATGCACGGCCGGGATCTCGAGTACCAGCGGGTCATCGATGCCATCGAATCGCTCGAGGTACAGCACCTGCATGAGTTCGGCCTTCGGGATCGCTTCGTCCCGGAAGGTGAAGACAACGCCATCAAGACCACGCTAGGCATGTGGTATCAGGCTTTCGATCGCTCGCTCACGCAGGAAGAGGTGACGCAGATTCATCAGGATCTGGCGCAGCGTGTGAGTGAACTGTTGCCGGTCAGGCTGATCAGCTGAGCAGGGGATCAATTTCAGGGGGAAGTGAGTGAAGAAGACGATGCGAGACAATGAACAGCAACTGGCGCTGGCCGGAACTGAAGAAGGCGAGATCCTGGCGCGACTGAGCGACCGGGTAGAGAAGGCCATCGGCACGATCACGGAACTGCGGCGCGAGCGGGAGACGCTTCGTGCGCGCGTGACTGAACTGGAGTCACGGCTCTCCGGTCACGAAGAAGCCAGCGAACGGCTGGTCGGCCTCGAGGACGAGCAGGATCGCTTCCTCAAGGAACGTGGAGAGATCCGCAACCGGATCGAGACGATTCTCTCGACGCTCGAATCGCTCGACGAAGAAAACGCGGAGTAGGGTGTTGGCGGGCAGCTGTTGGCTGTTGGGAAAACCGAGGTCGGAGCGCGGGCGGTGAGAAAAGAGTGCGGGCGTCCCCGCCCGCCGTTGAGTGGCGTCCCGCCGCGACCGTCGCCTTTCCCAACAGCCAACAGCCCAAAGCTAACAGCCAGAACCGTTACATCTCGGCGAGCAGGCGGTTGCGGCAAGCGTCCAGATGCTGCCAGGCGACCCCTTCGTTCGATTCGTGGCGGACGACCAGGGTCACGTAGTAACCGTCCTTGAGGTCGATGCTCAGGATCTTTGCTCCGGGGAAGTCGAACTTGAAGCGGTCGATCGTCCCGGCGTCGACCCGCTCGCACAGGTTGCGAAGCCGTGTGAAGAAGATGCCCTGGTAGGCGCCGATCACCTTCACATCGTCGGCAGAGAGTCCGTTCGTGAGTACCGCGACGGTCTCACCTTCGTAATCGAGGAAGACCGCGGCAATGGCGCCTTCAGTGCTGGTCAGCATTTCATTGAGGATGCGGTTGAAGGGCACCTGGGTCACTCCCACATGATTAGAAACTGGCGTGCCTCGGCGGCTTCAACCGAGCCGGGCGCAATCTTGATGACTCGCTCGAGATACGTCTTAGCGACATCCGGCCGGCCGGCTCGCATCGCCGTGATGCCGAAGCGAAGGTGCGCCACGATCGAATCGGGATGCGCCTTGATGTAATCGAGGTAAGAGCGTCCTGCACCTTGCGAGTCGCCTTTCCGTTCGCGGAGGAGGCCTTTGTACAGAGTGGCCGCGTCGTAGCGCGCGTCGAAGGCGAGCGCACGGTCGAGCCACTGTTCGGCCTCCGCGAGCAATCCGAGTCGATCCAGGGCCACGGCGCGGTGGTACGCCGCCGCCGGCCGGTACGCAGACGTTTCGTCTGCGGCAACTGCGGCAAACTGCTCGGCGGCGCGCTTGGTTTCGCCGAGCTTGAGCAGCGCCACTCCGCGGTTGAACGCGGCGGCACTGAGCCCGGCATCGAGTTCGAGGGCGTGATCGAACGCTGCGACCGACTCCCTTGCCTTGCCGCTCATGAGGAGCGCGAACCCGCGAAGATTCTCGCGTCCCGCTGCCGTGTCTACGGACGGATGCGCAGCTGCCATTTCCCGGAGGGCGCGGTCGTACTGACCTCGCGAAATGTAATACGCGGAGCGGTCGCACGACGCGGGGTCAGTTGCGGCCAGGGGAAGCGCGGTCGTCGCGGCCAGGAGCAGCGCGAAGGAGATCCGGGCGATCAGGCCGCCCCTCGCACTTGCTCTTCAATCTGGATGTCGCCGCGGCTCACCGCCTCGGCGAAGGCATCGATGACCCGCGGATCGAATCGCGAGCCGGCGAAGCTCTTGATCTTGTCGACCACGTAACTGAGTTCCATCGCCTTCTGATACGGACGGTTCGTCGTCATGGCGTCGAACGTATCGGCGATCGCGACGATCCTCGCCTGCATCGGGATCTGCTCCCCTTCGAGATTTTCCGGATAACCACCTCCGGACCATTTCTCGTGGTGATACTTCATGCCGGGGATGATGTCGATCAACTGCGCTACGCCGCTCATGATGGCGGCCCCTTTCGCGGGGTGACCCTTCATGACTTCGAACTCGTCGTCGCTCAGAGCTCCCGGCTTGCGGAGGATGCGATCGTCGATTCCGATCTTGCCGACATCGTGGAGCAGCGCACTGATGCGAAGGTTGCGCATCTCCTGATCGGGGAGGCTGAGGTGCTTGCCGATAGCTACCGAGTATCGCGCCACCCGTTCGGAGTGACCGCGCGTGTAGGGATCCTTGGCGTCGATGGCTGCTGCGAGCATCCGCACGGAATTGACGAAGAGGAGGTGATTCTCGTGCGCGGCTTTTTTCAGCTGTGCGACCGACAGCTCGATCGCGCCCGACATGACGTTGAAGTTATGCGCGAGCTCGCCGATCTCATTCTTAGCCGGTGTCGTCACGCGCTGCTGGTAATTGCCCATCGCGATCTCGCGGCTCTTCTCGGCCAGCGCGCGGATCGGACGGGCGATCCCGGAGGCGAAGAGAAGCGCGACGGCGACGGCCAGGGCGAACGCGATCGAGATCCACTGAAAGGTTGCGCGCATCATCTGGTTGACCGAGGCAAAGGCGCGCGCTTCAGGCTTCTGGACGATGACGCCCCACTCGGGCTTGCCGACCGGAGCCACCGTGCCGAGGACCTTGATGGCCCGGCCGCTGGTGCGGTCGGTGTAGGACTGCGTCAGGCGCACCGATGCCTTCGAGAATTCCTGGACGATGTTGAGTTTCGAATAGTCGGGATGCTGTACGTCGATGCTCGGCTCGCTGTGAATCAGCACGCGCCCGTTGCGATCGACGAGGAACGCCGTGACGTCGCCTTTGCCTTCCTCGCGAATCCGATCGCTGATCCGCTTGAGGCTGACGACGCCGACCACTGCGCCGAAGACCTGTCCGTTCTCCATCACCGGCACGCCGAGCACGACGACGGGCTGGTTGAGCGCCGTGATGTATTGCAGCGGACCGGTGGAAGCGCGGCCGGACAGCGCCACCTGGCGAGCGGCATCCATGTCGCCGAGGATGGCGGGGTCGAGCACGGTCGGACGGGCTTCGGCGCCCTGACCGGAGGGGTTGATCAGGCGCAACGCCATCAGGTCGCTGTCGGGCGTCATCCATTCCGCGATCCATTGCGACTGAGCGGGATTGACGAACGGGTCGGTGCCGGCTGGAAGCGTGCGACGCATCACGAGGAGGCTTCCGGCAATCTTCGAGAGTTGCTGGGAGTTGTTGCCGAGCAGGTTCTGGATGTCGCTGGCAATTCCGACGGCGGATCGGGTCAGGTACTTTTTCTCCAGAGTCTCGAGCGAATCGCGGTTGATCTGGATCAATACATAGTGCGAAACGACGAGCGGCAGGAGTCCGACCAGCAGCATCGCTCCGAGCAGTGTCCAGAGCAATCGCCGGCGGCGCGTGAACTTCACGGAGTCTTCTGTGGTCTCAGGCATCGGGAGAATTATAAGAACGGTGGCGAAAATCGCGAATGTCGATCATTCTCAACCGTGCAGGTCTCCAGTTGATTCTACCTGCCCGACCACGATGACCTACGGCATTTACGTCCACCTCCCGTTCTGCCGTGTTCACTGCACGTACTGTCCGTTTGCGATCAGTACCGACCTATCGCTGCAGGACCGTTATGTGGACGCCCTGGTTCTCGAGATCGAGACGCGCGCCCGCGGTCGCGCCGATTCAGTCTTTTTCGGAGGGGGAACCCCGTCGCGCCTCTCGATTGAGAACCTGGCGAGGGTGACTGCGGCGCTGCGGTCGGGATTCGACCTGGAGAGCGGATTCGAATTCTCGATCGAGGCGAATCCCGAGGATGTGACTGCGGAGAGCCTTGCTGCCTGGCGCGACCTTGGTGTGAACCGCGTCAGCATCGGGGTCCAGTCGTTCGCTGACGACGAACTGACACCGCTGGGACGGGTGCACGGGAGCCAGCTGGCGCAGGATGCGGTGCAACTTGCTCGAGCGAGTGGACTGCGGACGAATCTCGACCTGATCGCCGGGCTGCCCGGTCAATCGATCGAGTCGTTCCGCCGATCGCTCGACCGTGCGGTCGGTTGCGGAGCGGGTCATCTCTCTCTGTACATGCTCGACCTCGAAGAGAAGACTCCGCTGGAGACCCAGGTGCGGCGGGGTCGCATCACCCTCCCGGACGATGAACGGGTTGCCGAGATGTATCTCGAGGCGATCGGATCGCTGGCGGCCGCCGGGCTGGTGCAGTACGAGATCAGCAACTTTTCGAGGCCGGGGGAGGAGTGCCTTCACAACCTCCGTTACTGGACCCGCGGTGAATATTTCGGCTTCGGGATGTCGGCGCATTCGTTCCTGGGTGACTCGCGCTTCGCGAACACGAGAAACATCCGGGAGTACATCGAGAGGGTCCCGGAGGCGAGCGATTTCCGCGAGGAACTGGGCGCAACCGAGGTCAAGCGGGAGACGATCTTTCTGGGCCTGCGGCGCACGTGGGGCTTAAACTACCTGGAGATCGAGTCAATGTGTGGGGAGGAGGGAATCCAATGGATCGAACGTGGACTGCGCGAGGGGTGGCTGAGGGAGAACGGGGAGCGCGTCGCTTTCACCCCCTCCGGTTTCTTGTCGAGCACCGAACTCATCTCGGAACTCTTCTGATTCTGCTGTTCGCGCTGCCGCTGGCTGCGCAGAGCGACATTTCGTTCGACCGCGACATCACGGAAGCGGAGTTTGCGAAGTTCTCCCGCATCGTCGCCCAGGGGATCTATGCGACTCCCGTGCAGCCGGCAGGATCGTCGGGGTTGCTTCGCTTTGAGATCGGCGTCGCTGCGAATGGCGTGGCGATCGACGACAAGGCGTCGTACTGGACCAAGGCTGTCGGCAACGACTTCTCGGTCGGTGGCTACGTCGGCGTGCCGCGGATCGTCGTCACGAAGGGCCTGGGCGCTGCGTCGGTCTCGGGATCGTATGCCCGGCTGGGTGACAGCGACATCACGTCGTGGGGGGGCTCGCTCGACGTGCCGATCGTCGATGGCGGACTGGTGAAGCCGACCCTCGCCCTCCGCGGCACGTACTCGGTGCTGACAGGTGCCGATGTCTACGAACAGAAGGTCTACGGCGTCGAAGCATTCATCGGAAAAGGATTCGGTCCGGTTACTCCGTACGGCGGCTACGGCCGCATGCGATCCGATGCGACCGGCAACATTCCGGCGCAAGGCTCGTTTGCCGGGTTGACGCTGCACGACCAGTCTGACATCGACCGGATGACCCTCGGAATTCGCATCAACCTCGTCGCGGTGAGAATCGGACTCGAGGCGACGCAGGCAGAAGAGCGCAGCTACGCCGCGAAAGTCAGCTTCGGGTTCTAGGGAAGAGGCTCGTCCGCGGCATTGCGGCCTCAACGGTGAGGCGATGTATGACCCGTGTTCAGGTCATGACCGTCGACCCTCGAGGGCCGGCGGACACTCGACCTCGTCGCTCGAGCAGGAAGGCGATCAGATAGGCGATCAGCGCCACCAGGGTCATGGCGCGGATTCCGACCGTCATCGACATGAATTCCAGAAGGCCACCCAGTACGGCGCCTGCCAGATTCCAGCCGAAGGCGAGATTCGTTGCCTCCCGGGTGCTGAAACGAATGGCGAAGCAGATCGACGCGAAGAAGATCGGCGCTCCGGCGAAAATCGTCGAGTAGAGGAATCGCAGAGCCATATTACTGGCCAGCGTTGCTTCGACCGGGATGACGTAAGTGAGCACCAGCGAGACGACCAGCCCGAGCACCGCAATCGGATAAGAAATCGGACGCACCTGCATCGCGACCGTCCCGATGAGCACCATCAGCAGGATTGACGTAAAGACGACGGCACTCGTCACCCAGGTCGTTCCCCAGACCAGGCTCATCTGAGTCACGAGCTTCGTCTCCAGCAGCAGGAAGGCTGCTCCGAACAGGAACATCTCGACGTCGATGTCAGCGCGTCGCTTCATCATTTCGGGAGCGGTCACTGTGATCGCGGCTGCTGAGATGGCGAGCAGCAGCAGCAGTGTCGAGACGTAGAACGCGGAAGGCAGACGGCGTTCGAGATACAGATACGGCCAGTCGTCGGACGGAGTGTCAATCTGTTCTGCTTCCTGGATTGCTGCCGCATTGAGACGCGGATCGACTGGACCCCGCAGGTGATTCCAGGCTGGTCCGGCAAGGAAGATGGTGTTGAAGAGCGTGTGGTTGTCGCGGCTGACCATCGGCGGCACGTCGTACGCCTTCGTCAACATTGCAAAAAGCTTCTCGAGGATCTGCGGGTTGCTGACCATGAAGTAAAGGATCACGCCGCCATCCGGCGTCAGTCGCTCTCTGGCGGCGCGCATGCTCTCGATGGTGTAGACGTAGTTATCGAGCCGCACGTTAGACATGGCCGAGAGTCGGGTCATCGAGTCGAGCGTTCCGAAGACGATGACATCGTACTTTTCTGAGGTGTTCCTCAGATAGGCGCGGGCATCGGTGTTGAAGACTCGAACCTTTTCTGACGCGTAGGGGCGGTCAGGGTGTCTCTCTCGCCCGATGTCGATGAAGGCCGCATCGATCTCGACTGCATCGACTCGTTCCGCGCCGTTGTCCAGGGCAGTGGCGACGTCGTTACCCGTACCCGCACCAAGGACGAGAACGTGACGGGGCTTTCGGCCCAGCGAGCGGTAGGGAAGGGGGTAGCCCGCACGAATCGTCTGGTCGTACGGATTGGTGGGAATGTCACGCTGCGCCAAGGGCGCGGCGTACTGGTGAAGCGATCCATTGGCCAGGACGGAGACACCCTTGGAGTTCGGCGAAGGTCTGGTCCGGACCGAGTAGTAGGGCGTGTAGCGCTCCGCACGCTCACGCAGTCCGATCGTAGTGACGAGCGTAATGGCGATCAACGAGTAGGGCAAGGCGTGGCGCCAGCCTCGTCGCGTGAACATCCACAAGCCAGCGAGCATCACCGTGGCAAACCAGACGACTGGGAACGTCCGGTAGAAGGAAGCGATCGCGAAGCCGACCAGGCCGAGCAGCGAGCCCGTGAGGTCTGCGACATATCCCCACAGCGTGCCGCCTTCACTCGTGAATTCGCGCAGTCGCCGTCCGACGATCTGGCCCAGCGCGATGAAGGTCAAGGCGCTGAGGATGAAGATGATGACGATGGGCGGTCGCACGTCGCGGAAGACGGGTGCGCCGGGCATGTCGTAATAGAGCAGCCACAGATGCTCTGATGGCGACTGGTTGGTGAACGCGATGCGACCCAGAATGTGCGTCGCTGCGACCATGAGCGCCAGCGACAACGGCCAGAGCCAAAGCAGCGAACGTTTTCCGGCTCGCATGGCACCGATCCCGAGGCCGAGGAATGCGCTGATCAGGATGACGTTCGGAAAATAGGCGAGGACTCGGACCTCCACTGAGATCCATCGGATCAACGTCATCTCCTGGAAGAGAACGATGAACGATGTGATCGTCAGGTCGATAGCCGCGGTCCTGAGTGCCGGCCGGGACAAGTACGTCAATGATCCTTCCACTGACGAGATTTCGCCGCACTCCCAGTCTTTCCTTGCATCGCGGGATTATAGCGTGCGATTTTGTGGCAGTCGTCTCCCATTCACGGGGAGAGTTAGCCGGGTCCTCTCGACGGACGACCCGCGGCGCTGGTGCGTGGATAGGTGCGCTCTGTGAACGGGCTCGGTGCCGAGATTACTTCTTTTTTACTGCGCCGGGCTTGGTGGCCGGTTTAGCAGCCGGTCTCGACGCCTTCGCGGGGGTCGTGGCGCCCGAGGCCTTCTGAATCACGTCGTAGGCGAACGCCCCTTCACCGTAGTTGAGCGTCTGTCCGTTCACGATGAACGTCGGGGTGGAGAAGATCCCTGCGTCGAACGCGCGGCCGACCTGGTCAATCAGGGCCTGGCGCTCGGGCTTGGAGCGGTAGATTTTTTCAACCGCTGACCAGCTGATGTCGTGGTCTTCGACGTAGTCCTTGAGCACGGCGTCGAATGCGTTCTTCGCCTCGATCTGCTCCTGGTTCTCGAAGATGAAATTCACGTAGTCCCAGTACTTCGCCGGGGCGACGCGCTGGATGGCGCGCGCGCCGAGGGCAGCGGGAACGGACCACTGGTGAGCTTCGAAGAGCGGGAGGTCGAGCCGGTAGAAGTTGATGGAGTTGAGGTTCTTCGAGATGAGCGGCTCGAGCTTCTTGTGCGCGCGTCCGCACGACGGACACTGAAAATCCGAAAGCTCGATGATCGTCGCCTTGCCGACGGCGTTACCGCGGCGGACGGCATTCTGGAGCCCGAGAGCCTCGGTGAGCGTGATCGAAGGATCGATGCCGAGATTCCCGCGCAGTCCGATGATGATGAAGTTCTCGGACTGATCGACGAAGCCGTGGTAGGTGAGCGTGCCGTGCTCGGTCTCCCGCTTCATGCTCACCATCTTCAAGCCATCCTGCAAAGGGAACGGCGAGATCGTCACCACGAAGTCTTTCTTGAGCATGTTGCTCACGTGGTCGCGGATGCGTTCCACGGCGGGGCGGGGATCGGGCGGGAGTGCGATGACGCCGCCCAGGATGATCTGCTTCGTCTTTGGGGAGAAGAGCAGGAACTTCTGGGAGTTGCTGAACTCGTCGCTCGATTTGATGGCGACGGTGTAGACGTTGAAGTTCGTCGGCCCGGCCTTCGGAATCGCCTCGAGGGTCAGCACGGCGTCGGGAGCCTTCGGCAGGGCGCGAAGCGCGTACTTGCGGATTGCTGCTTCATCAACACCGGTCGCGGCCGATGCCGAGACCGAAATGCACACGAGGGCGATGCCCATCAGGATTCGGTTCATTGTCTGTTTGTCCATCAGTCGAAATTTTGTGTCTGCAGAGTGTGACGTCCCGCGGGAGCGGGAGGTCACGGAGGCGTTCGCGGGACGTGCGTTTAGTGAACGGTGCGGTAGCCGAGCTGGGTCCACTGGTCGATGCCACCGATGATGTGCACGACGTTCCGGAAGCCGGCGAGACTCAGAAGCCTGGCCCCGATCGAACCATCCGTGGAGGTCTGGCCGTAGACGAGCACCGTGTCCTTCTGGTAGGGCAGGAGTTCGGGAAGCTGCTTTTCGATCGCATCGAATGGTGCGCTGATGGCCCCGGCGATGTGACCGCTCGAACCGCGGAACGCGTCAGCGCTGCGGATGTCGAAGATCACGACCTGTCGTGAGTCGAGCGTCATCTCGGAAGCGATCTGAGGTGAGACTTCCGCGAATCCTCCCGACACGGTCGAGACGCCGACCGTCTTGCAGGAAAGCAGGGAAAGGAGCACGGCACTGAGAACGAGTTTGCGCATAGGAACCGTCATGATGCCGCAGGAATCAGACGAACTGCAATTCGAACTCCGCCCTGACCTCGCCGACGAGCTTGCCAGCCACGCTGTGGACCGGCCAGTGGCGATAGGGATCGAGCTGGTTGCGTCCGTCGAGTTCGAGGCCGAGGAGTTCGAGCGTCCGCAGCACCGCGGGGTTTCGACCTCGGTTCATGGAGCCGTCTGCGATCTTGATCGCGATGCCGATCGGAACGTTGCGGTCGTCCCGGCGAAGACGGGGAGTCAGCCGCGCGACGAGTTCCGGAGAAAGCGCCATCGCGTAGAACCCCTCCGCGCCCTCCTTGGCGAGCAGCTCACCGTTGAATGCCGCCATCAGCGGCGTGGTGATGCTCCAGTCTCCTGCGACGTACTCGGGAAACGTGGTCATCGAATCGACGACCCGTCCCGCGCTGTCCGCGTAGCGGGCCAAAGCTCCGGGAGCTTCTTCATCGACCGCACTCGCCATCAGGCGGGCATAGGCGTACGCGGCGCGGTGGAGCGAGAGAAAGTAAGCGGGGACGCCACATCCGTCGACGGCGGTGGCGATGTCATCCGGCGACGTGCCGGCAAAGTCCGCAAGTGTCTGGCGCATGACGACCTGCACGAGGTGATCGGGGTCGATATAGCGTGCCGCCGCAGCCTCCATGACCTGAGTGGCCAGCAGCATCCCTGCATGCTTTCCGGAACAGTTGTTGTGCAGTGACGACGGCGCCTCGCCGCTGGCGCGAAGTTCCGCGGCCGCACGCTCCTCGAACGGCATGTGAGCGCCGCAGAGGAGGTCAGTCTCGTCGAAGTCCCCCTTGCGAAGCAGAGACGCGGCGGTCGTGACGTGAATCGACTGACCGCCGTGGGAAGCGCAGGTCAGGGCGATCTCTTCACCTGTAAGTTCGAACTCCTGGGCGCCGCCGTACTCGAGCAGAGGAATGGCCTGGAACGGTTTGGCGGCGGAGCGGAGACAGGTGCGATGGCCGGGATCTCCGGCAAACGCGAGCAGACGTCCCTCAGCATCCACGATGGCAATGGAACCGCTGTGCACCGATTCGATCTCGGTGCCGCGATAGACGCGAGTGAATGGCTGCACCTCGACACTTCACAACGGGCGAGGCGGAGAGTCAACCAATTCGTTCGTCGGGGAAGAGCTACGCCCTGGCTTCCGCCTTCACCGGTGAACTCTCCGAGGCCACGGCCTCGTCCTCGGTACCGTAGATCTTGAAGACTGCGTCGAGCTTGGCGAGCTTGAGCAACTTCTGCACGCGTTCAGACGGATTGACCAGGATGAGTTTCCTGTTCTGGGTTGTGAACTTGCCGAGATAACCGACCAGTTCGCCGAT
>JBKJVD010000107.1:0-6442 GCA_046590585.1 Thermoanaerobaculia bacterium
CTCGTCGCCGGCCTCCCCCACTTCTTCACGGGCGACGCCCTCTATCTCCAGGCAGACGGCAGCGGCTTCATGAGTTCCACCGGCCGCGGCGGCGATCGCATCATGTACCAGCTCACCACCACCGACGTCCGCTTCTACCTCGAAACCGCCGGCGTCGTCACCGGCTCCATGCCCGCTCGCCACGTCGTTCAAACCCCCGCCGCCGTACGTTTCCGCGCCGCGTAACTTCCTGCCTTCTAATTCGTAGCGTTGCCGGGTGGATACCAGTTTGCTAACGTACTGCCTGTGGAGCTCTGGACGGCGTACGCGCATACGGGGTGGGTGGGGAAAGCTGTCCTCGCCCTCCTCTTTCTTTTCTCTGTCACTTCGTGGGCGACGATCTTCGTCGTGGCCAGCCGCTTCAGCCGCGCCGGTTCGTCCTCGATCCGTTTCGTCTCGGCATTCCGCAAGGCGAAGCGCCTCGCCGACGTACAGCCCGTCCTCGGCGCACTGAGCCGCTCGCCGCTCGTCGGCCTGTTTCGGGCCGGGTACGCTGAGATCGAGGCACAGACGTCTCACGACGGGCGCCAGACGATCCGCTCCCTGGATGCCGTGGAGCGGTCGCTACTCCGCGCCACCCGCGTCGAGTCGGCGCGACTCAGCCGCTACATCCCGTTTCTGGCCACGACCGCCGCGGCGTCTCCTTTCATCGGCCTCTTCGGTACGGTGTGGGGGATCATGAATTCCTTCGCCAGCATCGCTTCGAGCGGCAGCACCTCGATTACGGCGGTCGCGCCCGGAATCGCCGAAGCGCTCATCAACACGGCGGCCGGCCTCTTCGCAGCGATCCCCGCGCTGCTGGCGTACAACCATTTCGTGCAGAGACTGCGACAGTCTCGCGGCGAGATGGAAGATTTCACTCTCGAGTTCCTCAATCTCACGGAACGCAACTTCATCGAGCGCTGAGCTGCGCTGTTACTTTCAGCTCCACGAGGCGTCTAAACACTATGGCATTCCGGCTCCAGGATTCTGATGATCTGGGTGACATGGCCGAGATCAATGTGACACCACTGGTCGACGTCATGCTGGTCCTGCTGATCATCTTCATGGTTACGGCTCCCATGCTCACGCAGGGGCTGGAAGTCTCGCTGCCCCTTGCAGAGGGGAAGAGCTTCGAGCTGGCGTCGACCAACCCGGCCAAGATCACCGTCGTTTCCAGCGGCGCGGTCTACATCGACGGC
This sequence comes from Thermoanaerobaculia bacterium, assembly GCA_046590585.1. GTDB lineage: Bacteria > Acidobacteriota > Thermoanaerobaculia > Gp7-AA8 > Gp7-AA8 > JBKJVD01. The sequence continues at coordinate 1,221 of JBKJVD010000107.1, forward strand.
GTTGCCGTCGGCTCGCGGAACCTCGACCTCAGCCTCGGCACGATGCTGCGTGCAAGAAAAATCAAGAAGGCGCTGCTCGAGGCCGATGAATCGGTCCCGTACGGGCGGGTCATCACAGTCCTCGACATCATGAACAAGGCGGGAGTCGAACAACTCGGCATGGTCACGCAGCCGGCTCAAAACGATGGAAGACCGCGTCGGTGACATCCTCGCCCAGCGCGCGCGTCTCGAGCGCGGCGCGGGGACCGCGATCGCGCTGTCGTTGCTGCTGCACGGCGGCATGACGGCGGCGGCCGTGTGGGTCTCCATCCGCCATCCCGCGCCCGCTCCGAGAACAGCGGTAAGCATTCAGTTCGCGCCGGGTGCTCCAGCCAGCGCACGCAAGAACACACGGGTCGCGAACGCCGCGAAGAAATCTCCGAAGGCCGTAGTCGAAGAAGCTCAAGCCCGCATTGAAGCACCCGCACCTGAAGTCGTGAAGAAGAACGTGACGCCGATCGAAAAGAATACCGTCCCGACCAACGCGTTCGGCAGATCGTCGCGGCGCGGTTCAGAAACGCCTCCTCCACCGATGACGAAAGCAGCCACCGCGCAGACATCGCCCGGAAGCGACGTCGTTCCTCCGGGCGCGGTAGCGGTGGCCGACGTCCCCGTTGGAGGAACCGGCGTGACCGGGCTCGAAGGGGGCGACTTTCCTTACTCGCTCTACATCGAAAGGATGAAAACCCTGATCGGCAGCCGGTGGTTCCGCCCACAGGTCACCCCGGGAACGACGGCAACCGTCTCCTTCTCCATTCAACGTGACGGCACGATTCGTGACTGGAAGGTCGAAGGACCGAGCAGCAACAGCACGTTCGACCGGGCCGCGCTCAGGGCCATCATCGAATCGTCTCCGCTTCCCCCTCTTCCCTATGCATACAACGGCACTTACCTCGGCGTACACCTGACATTCAAATGAAGACCCGACTCCTCATCCTCGCAGCCACACTCACCTCACTTTCCACGACGCCGCTATTCGCGCAGGCAAGTATCGGCGTGGTCATCGGCCCCTCCCAGGCCACCTCGGTCGTCCGGATCGCCATTCCCTTTCCCGAACTGCGGCCCTCGAGCGGATCAACGCCGAAACTTCCCCCTTCGCCCATTACTCCGGAATTGATCAGCAATCCTTTCTTCGGCCCGCTGACGCGGGACATCGCCTACTCTGGCATCTTCGCGATTGCGCCGCTCCCGCCTGGCATCCCGCCCACTCCTGAACTGGCGAAACGCTCCGGTGCGAACCTCCTCCTGAAAATGAACATCTGGCTGGAGGGGCAGGACTACGTCATCGAGGCGCGACTTCTCGACACGACCGGCGCCGTGCAACTCGGGCAGCGCTACCGCTCGCAGGCCGGGGCGCTCACCAGGACGGCTCACCTGCTGGCGAGCGAGATCGTTCGCTCGCTCAACGGACGTCCCGGGATCTTCATGTCACAAATTGCCTTTGCTTCGAATCGCAGTGGCAACTTCGAGATTTACCTCATGGACTGGGACGGTGCGAATCAGCGCCGCATCACGTTTCACGATGCCCTGTCGATTCTCCCGAGCTGGTCTCCCGACAACGATCGCCTCGTCTACACCTCCTTCGTGCGCGGGACGAGCGACATGTACATCGTCAATCGTCGCGGCGGCGGACGGTTCAGGATCCACAGCGGGCTGGGACTGAACGTCTCGGCAACGTTTGCTCCCCTCGGCAACGACATCGCGTTCGTCGGCTCGACGAACGGGAACCCCGACATCTACCTCATTCATGATGATGGTTCGAACCTCCGCCGACTCACGACGAGCGCCTCGATCGAGTCGACTCCGGAGTGGAGCCCGAACGGAAGGCAGCTCTCATTCACTTCAGGCCGAGGCGGCACACCCCAGATCTACACCATGGACGTGGAAGGAACGAATGTTCAGCGTATCTCGTTCGACGGCGACTGGAACGATGACGCCACCTGGTCTCCCGAAGGAGAACGCATTGCCTTCACCTCGAAGGTCAACGGCCGCTTCCAGGTCAGGATTTACAACAGCGTCACGAGGGAGAGTCGCATCGTGGCCGGCGAAGGTTCGAATGAACAGCCAACCTGGTCTCCCGACGGCCAGTGGATCGCCTTTCAGTCGAACCGGAGTGGAAAATGGCAGGTCTACCGGATGAGAGCCGACGGCACCGACCTGCTCCAGCTCACTTTCGATGGAGAGAACAAGGGAGCAGACTGGTCGAAGAAAGCCGAATGATCGCGGGCCGGTATCGTCGGCTCGCACGCAGATGCATCGAATTGAATCACAGCCCGATCGAACCTGACCTCCGGACCGTTTGCTATGATCCCGGGCGGGCCTCGAACATAAGGAGTATCGAACTATGCAGAACACCACGAAGGGTTTCATCGCCGGTATGGCGATTCTCTCGCTGCTCGCCGGATCGTCATGCCGCACGACGCGGAAGAAGAATCCACCCACCAGCAGCGTGCCGGTGCAGACGGAAACCGCCGCCCCCACCGTGACGATCCCGACGAACGAGACCGCCGTCGAAACGCAGCAGCCTGATTTCGTCCAGGACACACCGAAGCCGACGGTCGAAGAGCTGCCACGCGACATCGAACGCCTCAACACGTTCGTCCGCGAGCGCGGATACGTCCGCGACGCTTTCTTCACCTACAACGAGTCCGCACTCAGCGATGAAGCCCGGGCGGCCTTGAGCGCCTCCGCAACCTGGCTGCAGAAGAATCCTCAGTACGGCCTGCTCATCGAAGGTCATTGCGACGAGCGTGGTACCGAACAGTTCAACCTCGCCCTCGGCGACAAGCGAGCCAACATCGTCAAGGAGTACCTCGGCACGCTCGGCATCGCTGCTTCACGTCTCAAGACCGTGAGCTATGGTGAGGAACGCCCATTCGAGCAGGGACATGACGACACTGCCTGGGCCCAGAACCGTCGCGGTCACCTCGTCGTCGTGGAAGGATCCCGATGAAACGCCTTCTCGCTGTCGCCGTCACCGCCCTGCTGGTCACCAGCTGCGCGTCGACGTCCGACGTGGAGAAGCTGCAGGACCGCGTCGCTGATCTCCAGCAGGAACTCGCGCAGATGAAGCGCACCTCCGCCGGCAAGGACGAGGTGCAGAACGTTACGCTCAAGATTGCCGAGCAAACCGAAACGCTGCTGCGCTCGAATACGACCCTGGTCGCGAAGGTCGACCAGATCGAAGACACCGTGCAGAATGTTCAGGGATCAGTCGAGCAGTCCGGCAACCGGCTGGATCGGATGACCCAGCAGCTGACGCAGGCGCAACGCGACATCGAGACGATCCGCCAGCAGCAGGCCTCCGCGGCTGCGAGCGCACCTCAGGCATCGTCAGTTCCAGCGGGCGGATCGATGTCCGAAGTCAACGTGGATGCCGGTCCGGCGAGGAGCGAAAACCCGCTGGAAATCTACAACGCGGCGTTTCGCGACTACCAGAAAGGCAACTTCGACCTGGCCATCGAAGGGTTCAGGGAGTTCCTCTCGCAGAACGCGAGTTCGGAGCTGGCCGACAACGCTTCGTACTGGGTTGGGGAGTCTCTCTTCTCGCAGAAGAAATATCGCGAGGCGATTCAGCAGTTTGACAGCGTGGTGACCCGCTTTCCACGCTCGGACAAGGTGCCGGGGTCGCTACTGAAAAAAGGTTACGCGTACATCAGCCTCAACGAGAAAGCGCAGGGCATCGTTCAGTTGCAATACGTGCTGCACGAGCACCCCCGGTCGCAGGAAGCTGGACTGGCGCGGCAGAAATTGAAGCAATTGGGCGTCGAAACCAAGTAGAATGAGCAGCTTTGAGCCGGGAAGGCCTCACCGCTCCCGACCGATTCACCCCTAAAGACACGAAAGCAGGAGTCGATTCAATGGCGAACACCCGTTCGGCCGAAAAGCAGCAGCGCCAGGCCGAGAAAGCTAACACCCGTAACCGCGCAGGCAAAACGCGTCTCCGCAGCACCCTCAAATCCGTGCGGGCCACGATTGCCGCAGGAACTCCCGAACCGGCAGTCATGAACATGACCGCCTCGGCGATCGACAAGGCCGCGAAGAAGGGTCTGATCAAAGAGAACACCGCAAATCGCTACAAATCGCGCCTCGCCAAGGCCGCGAAGAAGACCGAAACCAAGAAGTAGCCTTCAGGCTCACTTCAGGTCGTCAAAAGGCGCACGCGAAGTGCGCCTTTTTCTTTTTGAGCCACGCCCATCCAGAGGCAGTTGGGCGACTCGCCCGACTGTAGTTCGCGTCGAGCGAACGACGCCCTGTCGCAAAACATGGCCCTGCAGAGTTCGCGGCTGCAACGCCGGTCCCCCGGGCGCCCTCGACCCGTCGGACGGGTCGTCCAACGGCCACACGATCGAGCCTCGCCATCCAGGGGCAGTCGGGCGACCCGCCCGACTGTCGTTCGCGTCGAGCGAACGACGTCCTGTCGCAAGACCTGGCCCTGCAGTGTTTCCCGCGCTGCAACGCCGGTCCCACAATTTGCAACAGGGCAGTCGAGAGCCCGGGCGCCCTCACTCCCCGGCGATTGTACGTCCCGGGAGGCTACCGGATCCGCGACATCCGGCCTCGGTCAGAATCCTTCGAGCAGGCTCGAGACCAGCGACTCCGCAAAACGGACCGCGATCTCACGGATGGCGCGACTCTCCTGATCGAATGCATCAGTGGCATCGATGTTCACCTGGTAGTTTTCGGTGAACCGGTATTGATCGTTGCTCCAGATCACCTTGTCGTCATTGCGGTGGTCGACGAGTTCGATCTTCGCGGTGATCGAGATTTGATACTGCGTGGCCCGGCCCTGCTCGTTGAACGCGACCGGGAAAATATTGAACGTGTCGATCGAGCCGCGCAGGATCGCATCGGCGCCGCTGGCGCCTGTGACGAGACGCAACCGCCCGCGCGAGACGAACTCGTTGGCCACCGCCTGGGTGACCTGCTGCTCGAGTTCGATGCGTGTGGTTCGATTGATGAAGGCCGGTACTTCGATCGTGCGGATGGTCGGGTCGAGCGAGTTGCCGCGCCCGACCAGCGCGTACCCACACGACATCATCAGGCCCGCCATCAATGCAGCGACCGCGATTGCAGCGCGTCTGTTTCGCGTCACGTTCATCCCTTCACCACGATGTTCACCAGCTTACCCGGGATGTAGATCGTCTTGACGACATCCTTGCCGGTCACCCACGACTGCACTC